>NZ_LHSJ01000080.1:0-14928 GCF_001270295.1 Achromobacter sp. DMS1
GACAGGCTCCGGCGCGGACGCCGGCGGTGTCTCGGCCGTGCCGGAGGCCGTGGACAGCCCCGCGGATGGCGGCACGACTTCCGAGCTGCGGATGACGGAATGGGAGGTTCCCAAATTGAACTGGAACCAGGCATACAAGGCCGCGCCCCCCAGCGCCACCGCCAGCAGCAGCGCCAGCAAGGGGAGCCGCGATCCGCGACGCGCACCGCGCACGGCTTCCGCCGGCGCGGCGCAAGCCGCGACGGCGGTTCCCGCCGCCTCGTCGTTCGCGGCGGGCGCCGCCTCCTCCAGCTGCGCGGAAATACCGAGCAGGTGTGCAAGCTGCTCCAGCGTCTGCGGACGGTCTTCGGGATGCATGGCGAGCCCGGCATCGATGACGGCCAGGAACTCCTGGCTGTATTTGGGCGGGCCCACGACGGCCAGGGGCTCATAGGGATCGACGGCGCGCCGCTCCGGGGCGGGCGCCGGCCGCGCGCCGGTCACCAGCGAGTGCATGACGGCACAAAGCGCATAGATGTCGGTCCAGGGGCCGCGCGGCCATTCGGCGGAGTCGGTGGTGTACAGCTCGAAGGGGGCAAAGCCGGACGCCGGCACGGCGTTCGAGCGCTGGGAAAGCGGATCCTCGACCTCCGGCATCAGGTGCGCGTGCGCGTTCTCGTCCATGCCGACCATGTCCAGGCTGACTCCTCCGCAGATTTCGGCCTGCGCATGCAGCGCGGCGAGCGAGGGAATCAGATCGGAGACGATCCGCTTGATGCGGGACTCCGGCACCCCTCCCGCCGAGGTGGCGGCGATGGCGCTCAAGGGACGCAACGCAAGCGGCGCGGCGCCGGAAAACGGACCGCGGGGCGTCAGCAGACCGGCGGATGAAGGCATGATAGGTGCTGCGCGCAGGCGCAAGAAATACAGATAGGAATTTTAATAGGGCGAATATTATCCAATCCGTCCGGCCAGGGCATTGCGGAAAATGTCCGAGCGCATCAGGCTGTGGCACGATTGGACTCGGCCGAAACAATCTTTATTTTTCAGGAAGCCCATGAAACTCCGCACCCTGAACACCGCGCTGGGCATCTCGGTACTCCTTTCCGGCTGCGCCGCCCTCTCCCCGCTCACCGCCGAGCCGCCTCCCACGGCAGAAGCCGTGGCGGAACTGCAACAGGTCCGCGACGACTACGCGGCCGGCCGCTACGGCGCGGTGATCCGCGGCGTGGCCACTTCCGATGCGCTGGCCACCGCGCCCAAGGCCGTGCGCATCGAAGCCTACAAACTGCAGGCGTTCAGCTATTGCGTCACCCGCTACGCCCAGCTCTGCCAGGACAGCTTTGCCCGCATCCTGCAACTGGACCCCGGCTTTCAACTCGCCCCCAACGAGGCCGGCCATCCCATTTGGGGGCCGGTATTCCGGCGCGCCAGGGCCCGGGCCGCGGAATAGGCGCCGCTCTCGGAAAAAACAAAGGCCGCTGGCATAAGCCAGCGGCCTTTTTGCTGCGGCCGGCGCCTGCCAGGAAGACAGGGCGCCGACGGTGGCGGGACGAACCCGGCAAGGACCCGCTTATTCGGCGGTATCCTCGCTTCCGGCGTCGGAAGCCGGAGCCTCCGGCTCGGTGTCCGAACCCACCGTGACCGGCGAGTCTTCGAACGGGTTGGCCATCTGGCGGGCGGCTTCGCGTTCCGCGGCCTCCAGCGCTTCCTTGTCCTTGCGGGCCAGGTGGTACGCCAGGCCGGTGCCCGCCGGGATCAGGCGGCCGACGATGACGTTTTCCTTCAGGCCGCGCAGGTCGTCGCGCTTGCCCATGATGGCGGCCTCGGTCAGGACCCGGGTGGTTTCCTGGAACGACGCGGCCGAGATGAACGAGTCGGTCGACAGCGATGCCTTGGTAATGCCCAGCAGCACGTTGTCGTAGGTGGCCGGACGCTTGCCTTCGGCAACGACGCGGTCGTTCTCGTTGAGCAGCTCGGAGCGCTCGACCTGCTCGCCCGGGATGAAGTCGGTATCGCCGGCATCGACGATATTCACGCGGCGCAGCATCTGGCGAACGATCACCTCGATGTGCTTGTCGTTGATCTTCACACCCTGCAGGCGGTACACGTCCTGGACTTCGTCCACGATGTAGGTCGCCAGTTTTTCGATGCCCTGCAGGCGCAGGATGTCGTGCGGGTCGGCCGGGCCGTCCACGATCATTTCACCCTTGTTCACCACCTGGCCGTCGTGCACCAGCACCTGTTTTTCCTTCGGAATCAGGAACTCGTGGCTGACGCCTTCCAGGTCGGTGATGACCAGGCGCTGCTTGCCCTTGGTGTCCTTGCCGAACGAAACCGTGCCGGTGACGTCGGCGAGCATGCCGGCATCCTTGGGCGAACGCGCTTCGAACAGCTCGGCCACGCGCGGCAGACCGCCGGTAATGTCGCGGGTCTTCTGCGATTCCTGCGGAATGCGCGCCAGCACCTCGCCCACGGCGACCTGCTGGCCGTCGCGCACGGTGATGAGCGCGCCGACCGGGAACGAGATGTTCACCGAGTGATCGGTGCCGGCGATCTTGACGTCTTCGCCGTTCTCGTTGACCAGCTTGATCTGCGGACGCATGACGGTTTTGCCGCTGCGCGTCTTGGGCGTGATGACGACCAGCGTCGACAGGCCGGTAACTTCGTCCACCTGCTTGGCGACGGTAACGCCTTCCTCGATGTTCTCGAAGCGCACGGCGCCGCCGTACTCCGAAACGATCGGACGGGTCAGCGGATCCCAGGTCGCCAGGCGGGTGCCGGCCTTGACGGCTTCGCCGTCGCCCACCAGCACGGTGCGCCGTAGGGGATCTTATGGCGTTCGCGCTCGCGGCCGTTGTCATCGAAGATGGCCAGTTCGCCCGAACGCGAGATCGCCACACGCTCGCCCTTGGCGTTGGTGACGTAGCGCATGGTGCTGGCGAAGCCCACGGTGCCGCTGGACTTCGTTTCGACCGCGCTGGCCAGGGCCGAACGCGAGGCCGCGCCGCCGATGTGGAACGTACGCATCGTAAGCTGCGTGCCCGGTTCGCCGATGGACTGGGCGGCGATGACGCCGACCGCCTCGCCCTGGTTGACCGGCGTGCCGCGGCCGAGGTCGCGGCCGTAGCAGTGCGCGCACAGGCCATGGCGCGTTTCGCAGGTCAGCGGCGTGCGGACCTTGACTTCGTCCACGCCCAGGCGGTCGATCATGTCGACCATGTCTTCGTCCAGCAGGGTGCCGGCGGTGATGGCCGTTTCCTGCGTGTCGGGATTGACGATGTCCACGGCAGCCACGCGGCCCAGAATGCGGTCGCGCAGCGGCTCGATGACTTCGCCGCCCTCGACCAGCGCCTTCATGGCGTAGCCCTGGGACGTGCCGCAATCTTCCTCGGTGATGACCAGGTCCTGCGTGACGTCCACCAGGCGGCGGGTCAGGTAGCCCGAGTTCGCGGTCTTCAGCGCCGTGTCGGCCAGGCCCTTGCGCGCGCCGTGCGTCGAAATGAAGTACTGCAGTACGTTCAGGCCTTCGCGGAAGTTCGCGGTAATGGGCGTTTCGATAATGGAGCCATCCGGCTTGGCCATCAGGCCGCGCATGCCGGCGAGCTGGCGGATCTGGGCGGCCGAACCGCGCGCGCCCGAGTCGGCCATCATGTAGATGGAGTTGAACGACTCCTGGCGCACTTCCTCGCCGTGACGGTTGATCACGGGCTCGGTGGCGAGCTGTTCCATCATCGCCTTGCCGACCTTGTCGCCGGCCTTGCCCCAGATGTCCACCACGTTGTTGTAGCGCTCTTGCGAGGTCACCAGGCCCGACGAGTACTGCTTGTCGATTTCCTTCACTTCGCGGCTGGCCTCGGCCAGGATCGCTTCCTTGGCCTTCGGGATCAGCATGTCTTCCATGGCGATGGAAATGCCGCCGCGCGTGGCCAGGCGGAAACCCGACTGCATCAGCTTGTCGGCGAAGATCACCGTATCGCGCAGGCCGCAGCGGCGGAACGACTGGTTGATCAGGCGCGAGATTTCCTTCTTCTTGAGCGCCTTGTTCAGCACCGAGAAGGGCAGGCCCTTGGGCAGGATCTCCGACAGCAGCGCACGGCCGACCGTCGTCTCGTGACGGCGGATCACGGGCTGCCATTCGTTGTTCTCGTCGCGCTCGTATTCGGTCAGGCGCACGGTGATGCGGCTCTGCAACTCGACTTCGCCGTTGTCATAGGCGCGCTGCACCTCGGCCACGTCGGTGAAGAAGATGCCTTCGCCCTTGCCGTTGATGCGCTCGCGGGTCGTGTAGTACAGACCCAGCACGATATCCTGCGACGGCACGATGGACGGTTCGCCGTTGGCCGGGAACAGGACGTTGTTCGAGGCCAGCATCAGCGTGCGCGCCTCGAGCTGGGCTTCCAGCGACAGCGGCACGTGCACGGCCATCTGGTCGCCGTCGAAGTCGGCATTGAACGCCGCGCAGACCAGCGGATGGAGCTGGATGGCCTTGCCTTCGATCAGCACGGGCTCGAAGGCCTGGATGCCCAGGCGGTGCAGCGTGGGCGCACGGTTCAGCATGACCGGGTGCTCGCGGATCACCTCTTCGAGGATGTCCCACACCACCGGCTCCTGGCTTTCCACGAGCTTCTTGGCGGCCTTGATGGTCGTGGCCAGGCCCATCATCTCCAGGCGGTTGAAGATGAACGGCTTGAACAGTTCCAGGGCCATCAGCTTGGGCAGGCCGCACTGGTGCAGCTTGAGCTGCGGGCCCACCACGATGACCGAACGGCCCGAGTAGTCGACGCGCTTGCCCAGCAGGTTCTGGCGGAAACGGCCGCTCTTGCCCTTGATCATGTCGGCCAGCGACTTGAGCTGGCGCTTGTTGGCGCCCGTCATGGCCTTGCCGCGGCGGCCGTTGTCCAGCAGCGAGTCGACGGCTTCCTGCAGCATGCGCTTTTCGTTGCGCAGAATGATTTCCGGCGCCTTGAGCTCGAGCAGGCGCTTGAGGCGGTTGTTGCGGTTGATGACGCGGCGATACAGGTCGTTCAGGTCGGAGGTCGCGAAGCGGCCGCCGTCCAGCGGCACCAGCGGACGCAGGTCCGGCGGCAGCACGGGCAGCACTTCCATGACCATCCACTCGGGCTTGATGCCCGACTTCTGGAAGCCTTCCAGCACCTTCAGGCGCTTGGAGATCTTCTTGATCTTGGCTTCGGAGCTGGTGGCCTTCAGCTCGCCGCGCAGCGTTTCCACTTCGCGGTCGATGTCGATGGTGCGCAGCAGTTCGCGCACGGCTTCGGCGCCCATGAGCGCGCGGAAGTCGTCGCCGTACTCTTCGGTCTTGGCGAGGAAGTCATCATCGGACATGATCTGGCCGCGCTTGAGCGGCGTCATGCCGGGCTCGATCACGCACCAGGCTTCGAAGTAGAGCACGCGCTCGATGTCGCGCAGCGTCATGTCGAGCACCATGCCCAGGCGCGACGGCAGGCTCTTCAGGAACCAGATGTGCGCAACCGGGCTGGCCAGCTCGATGTGGCCCATGCGTTCGCGGCGGACCTTGGCGACGGTGACTTCGACGCCGCACTTTTCGCAGATCACGCCGCGGTGCTTCAGGCGCTTGTACTTGCCGCAAAGGCACTCGTAGTCCTTGATGGGGCCGAAGATCTTGGAGCAGAACAGACCATCGCGTTCCGGCTTGAACGTGCGGTAGTTGATGGTCTCGGGCTTGCGCACTTCGCCGTAAGACCACGAACGGATCTTCTCGGGCGACGCGATGCCGATCTTGATGGCATCGAATTGCTCGTCTTGCGAGACTTGCTTAAAGAGGTCGAGTAGCGCTTTCATTAGTTACGCTCCAAATCCATGTCCAGGGCCAACGAGCGGATTTCCTTGACCAGCACGTTGAACGATTCCGGCATGCCGGCGTCGATGACGTGGTCGCCCTTGACGATGTTTTCGTATACCTTGGTGCGGCCGGTGATGTCGTCGGACTTCACCGTCAGCATTTCCTGCAGGGTGTAGGCGGCGCCGTAGGCTTCCAGCGCCCACACTTCCATTTCCCCGAACCGCTGGCCGCCGAACTGCGCCTTGCCGCCCAGCGGCTGCTGGGTGACGAGCGAGTACGGGCCGGTCGAACGGGCGTGCATCTTGTCGTCGACCAGGTGGTGCAGCTTCAGGTAGTGCATGTAGCCCACGGTGACCGGGCGCTCGAATTTCTCGCCGGTGCGGCCGTCATAGAGCCAGGCCTGGGTGCGCGACGGCGTGAGCTGCATGCGCTCGGCCACCTCGTCGGGATAGGCCAGTTCCAGCATCTTGCCGATTTCCTCTTCCGTCGCGCCGTCGAAGACGGGCGTGGCGAACGGCACGCCGTTCTTGAGGTTCTGCGCCATCTCGATGACTTCGTCGTCGGTCAGCTCGTCGATGCGCGCGCCGGTGCCGGTCGTGTTGTAGACCTTCTCCAGGTAGGCGCGCACGTTCTTGACCTGCGCCGTGCGCTCGTCGCGCAGCATGTCGGCGATGCGCTGGCCCACGCCCTTGGCGGCCCAGCCCAGGTGCACTTCGAGCACCTGGCCGACGTTCATGCGCGAAGGCACGCCCAGCGGGTTCAGCACGATGTCGGCAGGCGTGCCGTCGGCCATGTGGGGCATGTCCTCGACGGGGGTGATGCGCGAAACCACGCCCTTGTTGCCGTGACGGCCGGCCATCTTGTCGCCGGGCTGCAGGCGGCGCTTGACGGCCAGGTACACCTTGATCATCTTCAGCACGCCCGGCGGCAGTTCGTCGCCCTGCGTGAGCTTCTTGCGCTTTTCCTCGAAGGCCAGGTCGAACTGGTGGCGCTTCTGCTCAAGCGACTCCTTGGCCTGTTCCAGCACCACGGCGTGGGCTTCGTCGGCCAGGCGGATGTCGAACCACTGCCAGCGGTCCAGGTCGGCCAGGTAGGCCTTGGTGATGGTGGCGCCCTTGGCGAGCTTGCGCGGGCCGCCGTTGACGGTCTTGCCGACCAGCATCTTCTCGATACGGTCGAACTGGTCGTTCTCGACGATGCGTAGCTGGTCGTTCAGGTCCTGGCGGTAGCGGCGCAGTTCGTCGTCGATGATGGACTGGGCGCGCTTGTCGCGCACGATGCCTTCGCGCGTGAACACCTGCACGTCGATGACGGTGCCGGTCATGCCCGAGGGCACGCGCAGCGAGGTGTCCTTCACGTCGGACGCCTTCTCGCCGAAGATGGCGCGCAGCAGCTTCTCTTCCGGCGTGAGCTGGGTCTCGCCCTTGGGCGTGACCTTGCCCACCAGCACGTCGTCGGCGCTGACTTCGGCGCCGATGTAGCAGATGCCCGAGTCATCCAGGCGGTTGAGCTGGGCTTCGGCCAGGTTGCTGATGTCGCGGGTGATTTCCTCGGGTCCGAGCTTGGTGTCGCGCGCGACGACCGTCAGTTCCTCGATGTGGATCGAGGTGTAGCGGTCATCGGCCACGACCTTCTCGGAGATCAGGATCGAGTCCTCGAAGTTGTAGCCGTTCCAGGGCATGAACGCGATCAGCATGTTCTGGCCCAGGGCGAGTTCGCCCAGGTCCGTCGATGCGCCGTCGGCCAGCACGTCGCCCTTGGCGACCTTGTCGCCGCGCTTGACGATGGGACGCTGGTTGATGTTCGTGTTCTGGTTGGAGCGGGTGTACTTGATGAGGTTGTAGATGTCCACGCCCACTTCGCCGGCGACGTTTTCGTCGTCGTTGACGCGGATCACCACGCGCTCGGCGTCGACGTGGTCGACCACGCCGCCGCGCAGCGCCTGCACGGTGGTGCCGGAGTCGACCGCCACGGTGCGCTCGATGCCGGTGCCCACCAGGGGCTTCTCGGGGCGCAGGCAGGGCACGGCCTGGCGCTGCATGTTGGCGCCCATCAGCGCGCGGTTGGCGTCGTCGTGCTCCAGGAACGGAATCAGCGAGGCCGCGACCGACACGATCTGCGACGGCGCCACGTCCATGTAGTGCACGTTGGCCGGCGCCGTGAGCATGGTTTCACCCGCTTCGCGGCAGGCCACCAGGTCGTCCTTGAAGCGGCCTTCCTCGTCCAGCGCCGCGTTCGCCTGGGCGATCACGTAGTGGCTTTCCTCGATGGCCGACAGGTAGTCGATCTGGTCGCTCACCTTGCCGTCGATGACCTTGCGATAGGGCGTTTCCAGGAAGCCGTACTCGTTCAGGCGGGCGTACAGCGCCATGGAGTTGATCAGGCCGATGTTCGGGCCTTCCGGCGTTTCGATCGGGCAGACGCGGCCATAGTGCGTGGGGTGCACGTCGCGCACTTCGAAGCCGGCGCGCTCGCGGGTCAGGCCGCCCGGGCCCAGCGCGGAAACACGACGCTTGTGCGTGATTTCCGACAGCGGGTTGGTCTGGTCCATGAACTGCGACAGTTGGCTCGAGCCGAAGAACTCCTTGATGGCGGCCGAGATCGGCTTGGAGTTGATCAGGTCGTGCGGCATCAGGTTTTCGGTTTCGGCCTGGCCCAGGCGTTCCTTGACGGCACGCTCGACGCGCACCAGGCCGGCGCGGAACTGGTTTTCGGCCAGTTCGCCCACGCAACGCACGCGGCGGTTGCCCAGGTGGTCGATGTCGTCGATCTGGCCACGGCCGTTGCGCAGCTCCACCAGCACCTTGATGGTGTCGAGGATGTCCTCGTTGGTCAGCGTCATGGGGCCGGACGTGTCTTCGCCCCGGCCCAGACGGCTGTTGACCTTCATGCGGCCCACGCGCGACAGATCGTAGGTTTCCTCGCTGTAGAACAGGCGCTGGAACAGGGCCTCGACCGCTTCCTCGGTGGGCGGCTCGCCCGGACGCATCATGCGGTAGATGGCGATGCGGGCAGCGTTCTGGTCGGCGGTTTCGTCGGTGCGCAGCGTCTGCGAAATGTAGGGGCCGCGGTCCAGGTCGTTCGTGTAGAGCGTCTGGATCTCGCGCACGTTGGCCGCGCGCAGCGCCGACAGCACGCTTTCGGTGATCTCGTCGTTGGCGTTGGCAATGACCTCGCCCGTGTCGGGATCGACGATGTTCTTGGCCAGCACGCGGCCATAGAGGAATTCCTCGGGCACGGAAACGCGCTGGATGCCGCCGTTGGCGAGATCGCGCAGATGCTTGGCGTTGATGCGCTTGTCCTTCTCGACGATCACCTTGCCGGAACGGTCGGTGATGTCGAAGCGGGCCATTTCGCCCTTCCAGCGCTCAGGCACGAACTCCATCATCGCGCCTTCGCTCTTCAGTTCGAAGTTGTCGAAGTCGAAGAAGTTGGCCAGAATGGTTTCGGGCGTCATGCCGATCGCCTTGCACAGGATCGTGACCGGCATCTTGCGGCGGCGGTCGACGCGGAAGAACAGGATGTCCTTCGGGTCGAACTCGAAATCGAGCCAGGAGCCGCGATAGGGAATCACCCGGGCGGAGAAAAGCAGCTTGCCGGAGCTGTGGGTCTTGCCGCGGTCGTGCTCGAAGAACACGCCGGGCGAGCGGTGCAGCTGCGACACGATGACGCGTTCCGTGCCGTTGATGACGAAGGAGCCGGTGCTGGTCATGAGCGGAATCTCGCCCATGTACACTTCCTGCTCCTTCACTTCCTTGATGGTGGGCTTGCTGACTTCGCGGTCGAGCAGCACCAGGCGGACCTTGGCGCGCAGCGGCGACGCGTAGGTCAGGCCACGTTGCTGACATTCCTTGACATCGAACACCGGTTCGCCGAGCGAATAGCTCACGAACTCGAGGCGCGCCATTCCGTTGTGGCTAACAATCGGGAAAATCGACGTAAACGCCGCCTGCAAGCCGTCGGCAACGCGTTCGGACGGGGCGGTATCCGCCTGCAGGAAAGTTAGGTAGGATTGAAGCTGAGTCGCCAGCAGGAAGGGAACGTTCTGAACGTCTTCACGCTTGGCGAAGCTTTTGCGGATGCGCTTTTTTTCGGTGTACGAGTAAGGCATGAGCACTCCGACTCGAGGTTGCATGGGCCGTCAACCACGGCCCCAGGTGATACGACTCCAGGAAACCCCACTGAAAAGCTCGGGCCGTCAGTAGGGGTTTCCTGGAAACGCAAAAGCCCGGGGACGGCAAACTGCGCTGTCCCCGGGCAGTTGACGCAAGGTCTTACTTGACTTCGACCTTGGCGCCAGCTTCTTCCAGCTTCTTCTTGGCGGCTTCGGCGTCAGCCTTGGCGATGCCTTCCTTGACGGGCTTCGGAGCGCCGTCCACCAGGTCCTTGGCTTCCTTCAGGCCCAGGCCCGTCAGTTCGCGCACGGCCTTGATGACGCTCACCTTGTTGGCGCCGGCTTCGGCCAGCACGACGGTGAACTCGGTCTGCTCTTCAGCGGCGGCGGCGGCGCCACCGGCAGCGGGAGCAGCCACGGCCACGGCGGCGGCGGCAGCCGACACGCCGAACTTCTCTTCCATTTCCTTGATCAGCTCGGACAGCTCGAGCACGGTCATGCCAGCGATGGCGTCAAGGATTTCAGCTTTGCTAAGTGCCATTTTCTAAGAACTCCAATAATTGGGTAATGCCAGGGTTTGGGTGTCGCTCGGTCGTTCAGCGAAGTCCGGGGGCGAGGCCTCAGGCCGCCGCCTTCTGGTCGCGGACCGCAGCCAGGCCACGGGCGAACTTGGTCGGAACTTCGTTGAGCGTACGCACGAATTGCGCGATGGGGGCTTGCATGGTGCCCAGCAGCTTCGAGAGCAACTCTTCGCGCGAAGGCATGGTGGCCAGGGCCTTCACGCCGTCTTGGTTCAACAGGTTGTTGGGCAGAGCGCCCGCCTTGATGACCAGCTTGTCGTTGCTTTTCGCGAAACCTGCGAGGACCTTGGCCGCGGCGACCGGATCAGCGCTGATACCGTAGATCAGCGGACCGGTGAGTTGCTCGGCGATCGGCTCGAAAGCCGTGCCGGCAACCGCACGACGGGCCAGCGTGTTCTTCAGAACACGCAGGTACACGCCCGATTCACGCGCAGTTTTGCGCAGTACGGTGACAGAGGCGACGTCCAGACCACGGTACTCGGCGATAACGATCGACTGGGCCTTGGCGACTTCCGCCGAGACTTCCTCGATCACCACCGCTTTCTCTTGACGATTGAGACTCACGGTTTGAACACTCCATCAAAAGACGCTTGGGGCGTAAGCCTTGCGCGTCAACCGAATGCGGCGCCTGGGTTGAGTTCTTCAAATAAAAAGAAATCTTCCGTGGGACGCCGTCTACGCTGGATCCGAACTGGGAAAGCTTCGGGATTAAGCGGGACAGCAGAGGTACGGCTTCGATGCTTCCGAAGGGGCGGACCCCTTTGCTACCCTGCTCCAGCGGTCTTTGACAGCAGCATCCGGAAGAGCCCGGATGCAGCCCAAAGTACGTTTTTCGCTGTGCCGCCCTATCAGGCCGACAGCGAGGCGATTTCCACGCGCGCGCCGCCGCCCATCGTGGACGAAACGGCCAGCTTGCGCAGGTAGATGCCCTTGGCAGCGGCGGGACGAGCCTTTTGCAGGGCGTCGACCAGGGCGGCCAGGTTGGTTTGCAGCTGTTCCACGCCGAACGACGCGCGGCCGATGGTGGCGTGGATGATGCCGGCCTTGTCGGTGCGGTATTGCACCTGACCGGCCTTGGCGTTCTTGACGGCGGTGGCCACGTCCGGGGTCACGGTGCCGACCTTGGGGTTCGGCATCAGGCCGCGGGGGCCCAGCACCTGGCCCAGGGCGCCCACGACGCGCATGGTGTCGGGCGAGGCGATGACCACGTCGAAGTCCATCTGGCCGGCCTTGATGCGCTCGGCCAGGTCGTCCAGGCCACGATGTCGGCGCCGGCGGCCTTGGCGGCCTCGGCCTTGTCGCCCTGGGCGAACACGGCCACGCGGACGGTCTTGCCGGTGCCGGCGGGCAGCACCACGGAGCCGCGGACCAGCTGGTCGGACTTCTTGGGATCGATGCCGAGCTGCACGGCCAC
This sequence comes from Achromobacter sp. DMS1, assembly GCF_001270295.1. NCBI lineage: Bacteria > Pseudomonadati > Pseudomonadota > Betaproteobacteria > Burkholderiales > Alcaligenaceae > Achromobacter > Achromobacter sp. DMS1. The sequence continues at coordinate 11,913 of NZ_LHSJ01000080.1, forward strand.
GTCGATGGATTCATCGAACTTGGCGACAGCGGTTTCCTTGACCAGGGCCAGGGCTTCGGCCACGGGGTACAGCTTGGTGCGATCGATCTTCTGGGCGATCGCGGCGGCGCGCTTGGACAGTTTTGCCATGATTAGATCCCCTCAACCGTGATGCCCATGCTGCGGGCGCTGCCAGCGATGGTGCGGACGGCGGCTTCCATGTCGGAAGCGGTCAGGTCCGGACTCTTGGTCTTGGCGATTTCCTCGGCCTGGGCGCGCGTCAGCGTGCCGACCTTGTCGGTGTGCGGCTTGGACGAGCCCTTCTGGACGCCGGCGGCCTTCTTGATGAGGACCGTCGCGGGCGGGGTCTTCATGATGAAGGTGAAGCTCTTGTCCGCGAAGGCGGTGATCACCACGGGGATCGGCAGACCCGGCTCCATGCCTTGGGTCTTGGCGTTGAACGCCTTGCAGAATTCCATGATGTTCAGGCCACGCTGACCCAGGGCCGGGCCAATCGGGGGGGGAGGGGTTGGCCTTACCAGCCGGCACTTGCAGCTTGATAAAGCCGACGATCTTCTTCGCCATGCTTATGCTCCTTGCGGGTGATATCGCTACGCGTCAAGAGTTGCGCAGCTCCCCGGGGTTGAAATCAGGTCTTTTCGACCTGGCTGAAATCGAGCTCCACGGGCGTGGCGCGACCGAAAATGGTCACGGACACACGCACCTTGCTCTTTTCGTAGTTGACTTCCTCGACATTGCCGTTGAAGTCAGCAAACGGACCTTCCTTGACCCGCACCATCTCGCCCACCTCGAAGAGATCTTGGGACGGGGCTTCTCGACACCCTCTTCCATCTGGGAGAGGATCTTCTCGACTTCCTTCTCGGAAATCGGGGTCGGGCGGTTGCCCGAGCCACCCAGAAAGCCGGTGACTCGGTTGGTGTTCTTGACCAAGTGCCACGTTTCGTCGGTCAGGTCCATCTCGACGAGGACGTAACCGGGGAAAATGCGACGCTCGGTGATGGACTTCTGGCCGCCCTTGACCTCGACGACTTCCTCGGAGGGCACGAGAATGCGACCAAAAGACGTCTGCAGGCCCGCGCGCTCGATGCGCTCGTTCAGGGCTTTCTGCACGCTTTTTTCCATGCCGGAGTACACATGGACGACATACCAACGCTTACTCATTCGCCGCCCTTATTTCCAGCCCAGCAGCAGGCCGTAGAGAATCCATTCGATGCCCTTGTCGAGCACCCACATGAAAATGCCCATGATCGCCACGAACGCGAAAACGATGCCCGTCATCTGGGTCGTTTCCTTGCGGGTGGGCCACGAGACACGCTTGACTTCGTTGTACGACTCGCTGGCAAAGCTCAGGGTGCGGCGACCGGGTTCGCTGAACCACGCGATCGCGGCTGCAATGACGAGGCTGCCGACGAACACCCCGATACGGGCAGGCATCGGCTGCGCGCTCAGCACAGAAAACCCGACGATGCCAGCAACAACGACAAGAACCGCCAGCCAGAGCTTGATCCGGTCAGCGGTGCTGGTGACATTTTCTACGCTGGTATTAGACATATTGCGACGCGAGCCGCCGTGTATGCGTAACTCGCGATGATCTCCCGCGGGTTTTCCTGGCGGTGGCAGGGGCAGTAGGAATCGAACCTACAACCTTCGGTTTTGGAGACCGACGCTCTGCCAATTGAGCTATGCCCCTAAAACACTACAGACTTGCACTCGCTGCTGGCCTATGTGCGAAACCTTGCGGAACCATACATAGTACTACTTTTCCAGCAAGAATGGATAGAGGGGCCGAAGCTCCTCTACCCATCGGGTATTGCTTGTTACAACTTAGGCGATGATCTTGGCGACCACGCCGGCGCCGACGGTACGGCCGCCTTCACGGATGGCGAAGCGCAGACCTTCTTCCATGGCGATCGGCGACAGCAGCTTGACCGTCATCGTCACGTTGTCGCCCGGCAGCACCATCTCCTTGTCCTTGGGCAGATCGATCGTGCCCGTCACGTCCGTCGTGCGGAAGTAGAACTGCGGACGGTAGCCGTTGAAGAACGGCGTGTGGCGCCCACCCTCTTCCTTGGACAGAATGTACACCTCCGAGGTGAACTCCGTGTGCGGCGTGATCGAACCCGGCTTGGCCAGCACCTGGCCGCGCTCGACGTCTTCACGCTTGGTGCCGCGCAGCAGAATGCCCACGTTGTCGCCCGCCTGGCCTTGGTCCAGCAGCTTGCGGAACATTTCCACGCCCGTGCACGTCGTCTTCACCGTCGGCTTGATGCCCACGATTTCGATTTCTTCGCCAACCTTGATCACGCCGCGCTCGATACGGCCAGTCACCACCGTGCCGCGACCCGAGATCGAGAACACGTCTTCGACCGGCATCAGGAACGTGCCGTCAACCGCGCGCTCCGGCGTCGGAATGTACGTGTCCAGCGCCTGCGCCAGCGACAGGATCGCCTGCTCGCCCAGCTCGCCCTTGTCGCCTTCCAGCGCCAGCTTGGCCGAACCCTTGATGATCGGCGTGTCGTCGCCCGGGAAGTCGTACTTCGACAGCAGCTCGCGAACTTCCATTTCCACCAGCTCCAGCAGCTCGGCGTCATCGACCATGTCCGCCTTGTTCAGGAACACGATGATGTACGGCACGCCCACCTGGCGGCTCAGCAGAATGTGCTCGCGCGTCTGCGGCATCGGACCGTCGGCGGCCGACACCACCAGGATCGCGCCGTCCATCTGCGCCGCGCCCGTGATCATGTTCTTCACGTAGTCGGCGTGGCCCGGGCAGTCAACGTGCGCGTAGTGGCGCGTTTCCGTTTCGTATTCCACGTGCGCCGTGTTGATCGTGATGCCGCGCGCCTTCTCTTCAGGAGCCGCATCGATCTGGTCGTAGCCCTTGGCTTCGCCGCCGAACTTGCTCGACAGCACCGTCGTGATGGCCGCCGTCAACGTCGTTTTGCCGTGGTCAACGTGACCAATCGTACCCACGTTCACGTGCGGCTTGGTACGTTCAAACTTGCCTTTTGCCATG
>NZ_LHSJ01000081.1:0-22848 GCF_001270295.1 Achromobacter sp. DMS1
GGAGCCGGCCGGCATGGACGGCCACGATCTCGGCCTCGCAAGGCTCGAGCCTGGCGCCCCGGGCCATCTGTTCGGCGTAGCCGCCGAACCGGTTTCTGAGGACGTCTTCGGGATCGCCGGTGTGCAGGATGAGCACGGGCAGGGGGGTGACAGGGTCGGAAGCGGCAGAAGTCATGGGGAGAAAAGGGCGACGGGCGCGCGGGACGGCCCGCGGCGCCGATGGTCAACGCGGACATGATAATGCACGGCGTGCGAGGGCGGGCGTTTCCGTTCCGTCCCGGAATACGTACAATCACCTGACTCACAACCTACTTACAGGCGACCCGGACATCATGTGGATTTGGCTTGGGCTGGCCGCGCTGGCGCTCATCGGGGAGCTGGCCACGGGAACCTTCTATCTGCTGCTGGTGGCCCTCGGATTGGCCGCCGGCGGCGTGGCGGCATGGTTCGGCGCCCACATCGAATGGCAGCTCGTCGCCTGCGGCGTGGTGGTGCTGCTGGGGCTGGCGGCGCTGCGCAAGGCGCGCGTCCTGAAAAAGCGCGAAGTCGATCCCGGCCGCAACGCCGACGTAAACCTGGACATCGGCCAGACCGTCATGGTCGATGCCTGGGCCGCCAACGGCACGGCGCGGGTCTGGTACCGCGGCGCGCACTGGCAGGCCGAGCTTGCCGCCGGCAGCCGGCCCACGGCGGCGAGCACGTCATCACCGAGCTGCGGGGCACGCGCCTGGTGCTCACCCCCAAGGACGCGACGGGCGGCCGCTAGGGCCGCCGCCCGGAGGAGCGCACGGCCGGAGGGCGCACCGCCAAGAGGGCGCGCCGCCAAGAGGGCGCACCGCATTTCCCATTCGTAATGAGGGTTCTATCATGATCGAGACATCCACCATCGTCCTGCTCGTCATCGTGGCGCTGGCCATCCTGATCGTCGTCAAGGCGATCGCCATCGTTCCGCAGCAGCATGCCTGGGTCGTCGAGCGGCTGGGCAAGTTCGACCGGGTGCTGTCTCCCGGGGCGGGCTTCGTGATTCCCTTTGTCGAGCGGGTGGCCTACCGGCACTCGCTCAAGGAAATTCCGCTGGACGTGCCCAGCCAGGTCTGCATCACGCGCGACAACACGCAGCTGCAGGTGGACGGCGTGCTGTACTTCCAGGTCACGGACCCGATGCGCGCGTCCTACGGCTCGTCGAATTACATCTCCGCCATCACGCAGCTCGCGCAGACCACGCTGCGCTCGGTCATCGGCAAGATGGAGCTCGACCGCACTTTCGAGGAGCGCGAAGCCATCAACAGCACCATCGTGTCGTCGCTGGACGAGGCGGCGCTCAACTGGGGCGTGAAGGTGCTGCGCTACGAAATCAAGGATCTGACTCCGCCCAACGAGATCCTGCGCGCGATGCAGGCGCAGATCACGGCCGAGCGCGAGAAGCGGGCCCTCATCGCCGCGTCCGAAGGCCGCCGCCAGGAGCAGATCAACATCGCCACCGGCGAGCGCGAGGCGGCCATCGCCCGCTCCGAGGGCGAGAAGCAGGCGCAGATCAACCAGGCTCAGGGCGAGGCGGCGGCGGTGCTGGCCATCGCCGAGGCCACGGCCAAGGCCATCACGCAGGTGGCCGGCGCCGTGCGCCAGCCGGGCGGCATGGAGGCGGTGAACCTCAAGGTGGCCGAGCGCTACGTCGAGGCGTTCGGCAACGTGGCCAAGGAAGGCAACACCCTCATCCTTCCGGCCAATCTGTCGGACGTGGGCGGCATGATCGCCTCGGCCATGACCATCGTGAAGTCCACGCGCAATCCCTGAACCCGCGTTCCGGCGCGCCGCGCATGATCGCTCCCGTCCACCTGCTGCTGACCGCCGTGCTGGCAGGGGTCCTGGCGCTGTGCGTGCTGGGGTCGCTGGCGCGCAGCGGCATGGCGGGCATCGCCGACACCATGCGCGCCAATGTGCTGCTCGTGCTGTCCATGCCTCTGCTGGCGCTGCAGCAGTATGAAGCGCCGCTGTGGCTATGCGTGATCCTGGCCAACGCGGGCGTGGCGCTGGCGCTGGGCGCCGACATCGGGACTGCGGCGCGCGCTCGGGCTGCGGGTGCCGCGCCGCCTGATGGCGCTGTGCTGCGCGGCGCGCTGGGCGCGCTGGTCTACTACACCTATGCGGCGCGTCGATGCCGCGACGGGTGGCGGCGATGTCGTGCCTGATGCTGGCCTTCATGCTGGGCACGGCGGCGTCGGCGCGGCGCGCCATGCCCAACAACCGTTCCGGCTACAGCTACCGCTACGTCTGGTGGGTGGGCGTGGCGCTGGCGGCGGTCTGCGGCGGACGCGCCGTGCTGTACCTGGCCGAGGTGATGCAGGCGCAGAATGCCCTCGACCTCAAGGCCTGGAACGCCGTCTTCATGGTGCCCAGCGTGCTGGCCATGCCGTGCCTCACCATGGGCACCATCATGATCATCCACGACCGCATGCTGGCCGAGCGCGAGCGGGAGGCCAACACCGATTTCCTGACGGGCCTGATGTCGCGCAAGGCGTGGTGGCTGCAGGCCGAGCGCTGCTGCGCGCACGCCCTGCGCACACGCCGGCCGCTGGCGCTGATGCTGCTCGACATCGACCATTTCAAGCAGATCAACGATACGCTCGGGCATGCGGCGGGGGATGCGGTGCTGCGCCATTTCGGGCTGCTCGCCACGGCCACGCTGCGCGCGGGCGATCACGTGGGAAGGGTCGGGGGAGAGGAGTTCGGCGTGCTGTTTCCCGACATGCGCGCCGAGGCCGCGATGGAAGCCGCGGGCCGGCTGCTGGCGTCGGTCAGGCGCACGCCGTGCAGCCATGCGGATGGGGCGATTTCGTACACCTTCAGCGCGGGCGTGGCGGATTGGGTGCCGGGCGAGAATCTGCAGGGGCTGTATGCGCGCGCCGATGCCGCGCGCTCTACGCGGCCAAGGCGGCAGGCCGCAATCGCGTCGAAGGGCCGGGCGCGCCCGCGCAGTCGCTGGCGGCCGCGGCCTGAGGCTCAGCTATCGCGCCGCGAGCGCGTATCGTGCTTCATGATGCGTTCTTTCTCGCGCTGCCAGTCTTTCTCGCGGGCGGTGTCGCGCTTGTCGTAGAGCTTCTTGCCGCGGCCCAGCGCGAAGTCCAGCTTGATGCGTCCGTTCTTGTAGTGCAGGTTGAGCGGCACCAGCGTGTAGCCGCGCTGTTCCACCTTGCCGATCAGCTTGCTGATCTCCTCGGCCTTGAGCAGCAGCTTGCGCGTGCGCATGGCGTCGGGATGAATGTGCGTGGAGGCGGTGGGCAGCGGGCTGACGTGCATGCCCAGCAGGTAAAGCTCGCCGTCGCGCACGATGACGTAGCTTTCCTTGAGCTGCACGCGGCCTTCGCGGATGGCCTTGACTTCCCAGCCTTGCAGGACGAGGCCCGCTTCGTAGCGGTCTTCGATGAAATAGTCGTGTGAGGCCTTGCGGTTGTCGATGATGCTCATAAAGCCGGAATGAGTGTGAAGCCGGATTGCGGCGGGCCGGCAGCGCGCGGGTCCGACGGGGGGAGCTGATCGCGCGGGTCTGATCCCTCAAATCTTCGGGAAGGCTTGCCGGTTCTTGTCGCCGGTCTTGCCGCCGCGCGATCGGGCCGGGCCGGCCCGGACTGCCCGGTGCCGGTAAAATCCCGTCATTCTAGCCATTTGCGATAGCCGATGCACAAAGTCCAACGCTCCGTCCTCGTGCCCTACAGCGCCGCCCAGATGTTCGACCTGGTGGCCGACGTGGAAAAGTACCCCGAGTTCATGCCCTGGTGCGGGGGCGCGGAGGTGCAGCGCCGCGACGAGCACGGCATGCAGGCGTCCATCCTCATCAGTTTCGCGGGCATGAAGCAGCGCTTCACCACGCGCAACACGCACGATTACCCGCGCCGCATCGACCTGGAACTGGTGGACGGGCCGTTTTCCAGCCTGGCGGGGCACTGGGAATTCCAGGCGCTGGCCGAGGACGCCTGCAAGGTGTTGTTCACCATGGAGTACGCATTCTCGAACCGGCCGCTGGAGATGGTGGTGGGCCCCGTGTTCAACCGCATCGCCACCAGCTTCATCGATTCGTTCACCAAGCGCGCGCAGGCCAAGTATGGGGAATGACGCCACCGTGAAAGTCCGTGTCTGCCACGCGCAGCCGGGACGGGCCTGGGCTCGAGCTGACGCTGCGCCGGCGCCACNGCGCGCGCTTGCGCCACCAATCCCGTCGCCCTGGCCATCCCCTGGCCACCGCGTCGCGCGCACCGACGGCTCGCTGGCCGGCTACCGCTGGGGCATCGACCGCAAACGCGAACTCATCGCCCGCGAAGCCCGCAACGCCCATCCCGCGCCAGACCCCGCCCGCGCCTGAAACGCGCCGCGCCAACAAAAAAAACGGCGCCCTCACGGGCGCGGGGGCTTCTCGACTCAATCTCCCTCGCGCGGCCCCCGCAAGACACGAGGGCCCAAAACCAGAACGTTCCCCAAGCCGGGGGCGCGTGGATCCGGCTTTGCCGGTCCACGGCGCCTCGGCGGTGGACCGGCTACTTCGCCAGGCGCTGCCAGGTATCCACCACCGTGTCGGGGTTCAGCGACATGGAGAGAATGCCCTCGTCCTTCAGCCATTGGGCGAAGTCGGGGTGATCGCTGGGGCCCTGGCCGCAAATGCCCACGTACTTGTTGGCCGCCAGGCACGCCTTGATCGCGCGGCGCAGCATGAACTTCACGGCCTCGTCGCGTTCGTCGAAATCGGCGGCCAGCAGCTCCATGCCGGAGTCGCGGTCCAGGCCCAGCGTGAGCTGGGTCATGTCGTTGGAGCCGATCGAGAAACCGTCGAAGTACTGCAGGAACTCGTCGGCCAGGATGGCGTTGGAAGGCACTTCGCACATCATGATGAGCTTCAGGCCATTCTCGCCGCGCGCCAGGCCGTGCGCGGCCAGCAGCTTCACCACGCGATCCGCCTGGCTCAGCGTGCGCACGAACGGCACCATGATCTCGACGTTGGTCAGGCCCATTTCGTCGCGCACCTTCTTGAGCGCCTCGCATTCCATGCGGAAGCACTCGGCGAAGTCCTCGGCGATGTAGCGCGAGGCGCCTCGGAAGCCCAGCATGGGGTTCTCTTCCTCGGGCTCGTAGCGCGAGCCGCCCACCAGCTTGCGGTATTCGTTCGACTTGAAGTCGGACATGCGCACGATGACCGGCTTGGGATAGAACGCCGCCGCGATGGTGGCCACGCCTTCGGCCATCTTCTCCACGAAGAAAGCGCGCGGGCTGGCATGGCCGCGGGCGGCCGATTCCACGGCCTTCTTCAGCTCGCCGTCCACGTTCGGATAGTCCAGCACCGCCTTGGGGTGGATCCCGATGTTGTTGTTGATGATGAACTCCAGGCGGGCCAGGCCCACGCCGGCGTTGGGGATCTGCGCGAAGTCGAAGGCGAGCTGGGGGTTGCCCACGTTCATCATGATCTTCACGTCGATGGCCGGCATTTCGCCGCGGCGGACTTCCTCGACCTCGGTCTCGATCAGGCCGTCGTAGATGCGGCCTTCGTCGCCTTCGGCGCACGACACCGTCACGGACTGGCCCTCCTTCAGCACGTCGGTGGCGTTGCCGCAGCCGACCACGGCCGGGATGCCCAGCTCGCGCGCGATGATGGCTGCGTGGCAGGTGCGGCCGCCGCGGTTGGTGACGATGGCGGAGGCGCGTTTCATCACCGGCTCCCAGTTGGGATCGGTCATGTCGGTGACCAGCACGTCGCCGGCCTGGACCTTGTCCATGTCGGAAATGTCGGCCACCACGCGCACCGGGCCCGAGCCGATCTTCTGGCCGATGGCGCGGCCGGTGATCAGCACCTGGCCGGTGGCCTTCAGGCGGTAGCGCTGCTGCACGTCATGGCCGGCCTGCTGCGACTTCACGGTTTCGGGGCGCGCCTGCAGGATGTAGAGCTTGCCGTCGATGCCGTCGCGGCCCCACTCGATGTCCATCGGACGGCCGTAGTGCTTCTCGATGATGACCGCGTAGCGGGCCAGCTCGATCACTTCGTCATCGGTGAGCGAATAGCGGTTGCGTTCCGACACGGGGACGTCCACCGTGCGAACGGCCCGGCCGCCAGGGCGTTCCGGGTCGAATTCCATTTTGATGAGCTTGGAGCCGATGCGCCGGCCCACGATGGGCTGGTGGCCGCTGGCCAGCGTGGGCTTGAACACATAGAACTCGTCGGGATTCACGGCGCCCTGCACCACGGTTTCGCCCAGGCCGTAGGACGAGGTGATGAACACCACGTCCTGGAAGCCCGACTCGGTGTCGATGGTGAACATGACGCCGGCGCTGCCCTTGTCGGAACGCACCATGCGCTGCACGCCGGCCGAAAGCGCCACGTCGGCATGGGCATAGCCCTTGTGCACGCGGTACGAGATGGCGCGGTCGTTGTAGAGCGAAGCGAACACGTGGCGGATCTTGTCCAGCACGTCGTCGATGCCCACCACGTTGAGGAAGGTTTCCTGCTGCCCGGCGAACGAGGCGTCGGGCAGGTCTTCGGCGGTGGCGGACGAACGCACGGCGAACGAACCCTTGCCGTCGGCGTCCAGCGCGGCGAAAGCGTCGCGGATCTGCTTTTCGAACTCAGGGGAGAACGGCGCGTCGACGATCCACTGGCGGATCTCGGCGCCCGCCGAGGCCAGTTCGCGCACGTCTTCCGGATTCAGCGCGGCCAGCCTGTCGGCAATGCGCTTGTCCAGCCCGGAAGCCTTGAGGAAATCGCGGAATGCTTCCGCGGTGGTGGCGAAACCGCCCGGCACGCGCACGCCCGCGCCCGCGAGCTGGCTGATCATTTCGCCCAGTGATGCGTTCTTGCCTCCTACCGAGTCCACGTCCGTCATGCGGAGCTGCTCGAACGAAACGACATACGACATTGAAGTCACCTTTTACAATGGAATGAAAGCGAGTTTGGTCAGGGTATGGATCGAGCCATCCACACGCTGACCAAACTGGCCTGGAACCGCCCCTTGGGGTGACTTATCGGGGCCTGATTGTACTCGGTGGAGCACATCCGGCCATCCGCCCGGTTGGAATTTTTTACACATGACATCAAGCCCCAACGCCCGCGTCGTATACATCGTTTCGGACAGCACCGGCATCACCGCCGAGACGTTCAGCCAATCCGTGCTCTCGCAGTTCGAGGGGGTGGAATTCAAGCCCGTGCGGCTGCCCTTCGTCGACACCCTGGAAAAAGCCGCCGAGGTGGCCGCCCGCATCGACCGCAGCGCCCAGGACACGGGCGTGCCGCCCATCGTGTTCAGCACCCTGGTCAACCCCGACATCCTGGCGCGCGTTCGCCAGGCGAACGGCATTTTCCTCGACCTGTTCGGAACCTTCGTGAGCCACATCGAGCAGGCGCTGGGTCTCAAATCCAGCCATTCCATCGGCCGCTCGCACATGGCGGCCAACTCGGAAAAGTACCGCAATCGCATCGACGCCATCAACTTCAGCCTGGCCCACGACGACGGCCAGTTCGTCAACCAGCTCGACCAGGCCGACGTGATCCTGGTCGGGGTGTCGCGCTGCGGCAAGACCCCCACCAGCCTCTACCTCGCCATGCAGTACGCTGTAAAGGCGGCCAACTTCCCGCTCACGCCCGACGACTTCGAGCGCGGCGCCCTGCCCTCCACCATCGCCCCCTACCGCTCCAAGCTCTTCGGCCTGTCCATCCAGCCCGAGCGGCTGGCGGAAGTGCGCAACGAACGCCGCCCCAACAGCCGCTACGCCCAGCTCGAGCAGTGCCGCTACGAGGTGGCCGAGGCCGAACGCATGATGCGCCGCGAAGGCATCTCGTGGCTGTCCACCACCACCAAGTCCATCGAGGAAATCTCCACCACCGTGCTGCAGGAAGTCGGGCTGGACAAGGCCTGAGCCCAGAGGCGGCTCGGGCAGCCCCGAGCCGATCCGAGGTCCCGAGGATGCAGGGCGCGGCGCGCCCGCTCTTGCCGGCGGGCCGCGGCCGGGGCCGGGCTCAACGCCCGCCGTGGCGCAGGGCCTGGCGGCGCTGTTCGAAGAGGCAGATGGCGGCGGCCGCGCCACGTGAGCGACTCCACCGCGGCCGCGTCATGCGGAATGCGCACTTTCAGGGCGGCGGCGGCCAGCAGCTCGGGCGCCACGCCCTGGCCTTCGTGGCCGAACACCCAGGCGCAGCGGCCCGGGCAGGCTGCGTCGTACAGGTCGCGCGGCGCCTTCCAGGGCGGTGGCGACCAGCGGCACTTTCAGCCGCGGCAAGAGCGCGGGCAGATCCGCGTGCTCGTGGATGGCCAGCGCGAAATGCGCGCCCTGGCCGCTGCGCAGCACTTTCGGCGACCACTGCCGCCGCCCGTGCCCGTGGCCAGGAACACCCGCCGCACGCCCGCCGCGGCGCAAGTGCGCAACAGGGTGCCGACATTGCCGGGATCCTGGATCCGGTCGAAGAGCACGCAGTTCTCCTCGACAGCGGCCGGCATGGCCGGCGCGGGCGGGCGAACCACGAAAGCCACGCCCTGCCCGCTTTCCACGCTGGCCAGCACACGCATCAGCCGCCCGTCCAGGGCCAGGCAGCGTTCGGCCGGCACCTGGCGCGCCAGGGCGGCGATTTCGGGCGCGTCCAGGCGCGCGGCGTCGAACACGGCCTGCTCGGGCGCGCCGTGGCGCTGCAGCCACGCCTGGCACAGATGCACGCCGTCCAGCAGCACGGCTTCGCCGCGTTTTCCGGCGTGCGCGGCCAGGCGAGCCAGCGCCTTCACGGCGGGATTCTCGCGCGAGCTGACGTATTTCATGCGACCAGGCCGAAAGCCTTGATGGGCGCGAAGCTGCGCCGGTGCTCGGGGCACGGGCCGTGCAATCGCAGGCGTTCCAGGTGCAGCGGCGTGCCGTAGCCCTTGTGCTGGTCGAAGCCGTACTGGGGATATTGCTCGTGCAGCCGCAGCAGATCGGCGTCGCGGGCGGTCTTGGCCAGGATGGACGCCGCGGAAATGGCCGGCACCCGCGCGTCGCCCTTGATGACGGTCTGCACGGTGCAGCCCAGCCGGGGCGCCTGGTTGCCGTCCACCAGGGCGAGCTGGGGCGCGGTGGCCAGCCCCCGCACGGCGCGCTGCATGGCCAGCATGGTGGCGCGCAGGATATTCAGGCTGTCGATTTCGGCCACGCTGGCGCAAGCCACGGACCAGGCCCAGGCTCGCGCCCGTATCTCCAGCGCCAGGGCCTCGCGCGTTTCGGCCTTGAGCGCCTTGGAGTCCGCCAGGCCGGCGATGGGACGGTCGGGATGCAGAATGACGGCCGCCGCGTAAACGGCCCCCGCCAGCGGGCCGCGGCCGGCCTCGTCCACGCCGGCGGTCACCAGCGCGGGCTGTGCGGGCGCGGAGAAAAGCTCAGGCTGCTCCATCAGCCACCTCCAGGATCGCCTGGGCCGCCAGCGCCGGCGTATCGCGCAGCAGCTCCTGGTGCAGGGCCGCGAAGCGCGATTCGATGCGCGCGGCCAGCGCCTCATCGGTGAGCGCGGCCCAGGTCGCATCGGCCAGTTTCTCAGGCGTGGCGTCGTCCTGCAAGAGTTCGGGCACGGCGAAATCGCGCAGCAGCACATTGGGCAGCCCCACCCAGGGCAGGTAGGGCCGCTGCTGGCCGGATTTCCAGGCCATGATGCGTCGCATCCAGGGCGAGAGCACGTAGGAGATCACCATGGGCCGCTTGTACAGCGCGGTTTCGAGCGTGGCGGTGCCGCTGGCCACCAGCACGGCGTTGCTGGCCTCCATGACCGACCAGGCCACCGGCGCCTGGCGCTCGCCTTGCGCGCCATGAAGGTCCTGGGCGGTGATGCAGCGCAGCCCGGGCACCGGGTGGCGGGCCAGGATGGCCTGGAATTCCTCGCGACGCTGGTCGTTCACCATGGGCACCACGCACTGCAGGGCCGGATCGCGCTTGAGCAACCGCTGGGCGGCCTGCAGGAAGCGAGGGGCCAGTAGGCGGATCTCGGACGAGCGGCTGCCCGGCAGAATGGCCAGTACGCGGGCATGCGGATCGATGCCCAGGCGCGCGCGGGCGGCGGCCCGGTCGGGCTCCATGGGAATGGCGCCGGCCAGTGGATGGCCGACATACGTCACCGGAATGCCTTCCTTGCGGTAGATCTCTTCCTCGAACGGAAACAGCACCAGCATGTGCGACACCGCGGCCTTGATCTTGTGGATGCGCTCGTAGCGCCAGGCCCAGATGGAGGGCCCCACGAAATGCACGGTGGGCGTGCCGGCCTCGCGCAACTGCTGCTCCAGCCGCAGGTTGAAGTCGGGCGCGTCGATGCCGACGAACACGAGGGCGGTTCGGCCAGCCAGCGCTGCTTCACGTCGCGGTACGTACCCAGCAGGCTGGGCAGCCGCTTGAGGGCGTCCACGTAGCCGAACACGGTCAGCGCATGCATGGGATGCCAGGCCTCGAAATCCTGCGCCTGCATCTGCGGCCCGCCGATGCCCGCGCAGGCCAGGTCGGGCTGGCGCGCGCGCAGGCCGGCAATGATGCGGCCGGCCAGCAGGTCGGCCCGAAGGCTCGCCAGCCACCATGCCGATGCGCACGGTCATGGGCGGATGATGCCGCGCGAGGCGACGTCCAGGAAGTCGAGCATGACCTGCAGGTGCTCGGCTACCTCGGGTTCGGCCTGCTGGCGCGCGCGCAGTTCGGCGCGCGCGGCGTCCAGCGCGAGCCCGCGCCGGTAGATGATCTTGTAGGCGTCGCGCAGGGCCGAAATGGCGGCGGCCGAAAAGCCGCGGCGCTTCAGGCCCTCGACGTTGATGCCCACCGGGCGGCACGGGTTGCCCGCCGCCAGCACGAACGGCGGCGTGTCCTGCATGAGCGAGCTGTTGCCGCCCGTCATGCTGTGCGCGCCGATGCGCGAAAACTGGTGCACGCCGGTCAGTCCGCCCACGATAGCCCAGTCGCCCACGTGCACGTGGCCGCCCAGCTGCACGGAGTTGGCCAGGATGGTGTTGTTGCCGACGTGGCAATCGTGGGCGATGTGCACGTAGGCCATGATCCAGTTGTCATTGCCCAGCGTGGTGACCCCTCCATCCTGCACGGTGCCGGTATTGAAGGTCGTGAACTCGCGCACCGTGTTGCGGTCGCCGATTTCCAGCCGCGTGGGCTCGCCCTTGTACTTCTTGTCCTGCGGCATGCCGCCGATGGAGCAGTAGCGGTAGAAACGGTTGTCGCGTCCGATGGAGGTCACGCCGTCGACCACGCAATGCTCGCCGATGTGCGTGCCCGCGCCGACGGTGACGTTCGGCCCGATGACGGTGTAGGCGCCGATGACGGCGCTGGGGTCGATCTTGGCCGCCGGGTCGACGATGGCGGTAGGATGGATGTTCCCGGGCATTTACTCTTCCAGGCTGCGGATCGCGCACATCAGCTTGGCCGACGCCACTTCCTGCCCATCGACCAGGGCGCGCGCTTGGTACTTACAGATGCTGCGGCTCAGGCGCTCGGCTTCCACTTCGATGCGCAACTGGTCGCCCGGCACCACGGGGCGGCGGAAACGCGCGCCGTCGATGCCCACCAGATAATACGCCGTCTTGGAGCCTTCGCACTTCAGGCCGCCGTTTTCGTCGGTGAACGAAAACAGCGCGGACGCCTGGGCCATGGCTTCGACGATGAGCACGCCCGGCATGACCGGATGGTGCGGGAAATGGCCAGTGAAGAACGGCTCGTTGATGGAGACGTTCTTGATGGCCACGATGGACTTTCCGGGGACCATTTCGATGACGCGATCGATCAGCAGCATCGGATAGCGATGCGGCAGCCTCTCCATGATCCCCTTGATGTCGAGTTCCATTTTTGTATGAATTCCTGCGAAATGAAATGAATCGGGCGGCGCGCGCCAGGGCCGGTGCGGACCGGCCCTACTCCTTTTCCAGCGCGCGCACGCGACGGCGCAACTGCGCCAATTGTTGTATCACGGCGGCGTTGCGCTGCCATTCGCCGTGTTCCGCGTAGGGGTAGACCCCCGTGTAGCGGCCGGGCTTCGTGATGTTGGACGTCACCGCCGTGCCGCCCGAAATGTGCACGTCGTCGCCCAGCGTGAGGTGGCCCGACAGCATGGCCGCGCCGCCTATGGTGCAGCGCTCGCCGATCGTGGTCGAGCCGGCCACGCCCACGCAGGCCGCCATGGCCCGTGGCGCCGATGCGCACGTTGTGCGCCACCATGATCTGGTTGTCGAGCTTCACGCCGTCGGACACGACGGTGTCTTCCAGCGCGCCGCGGTCGATGGTGGTGTTGGCGCCGATCTCGACGTCGTCGCCGATGGTCACGCCGCCCAGCTGCGGGATCTTGCCCCAGGCGCCCTTGCCCAGGGTGGGATCGGGCGCGAAGCCGAATCCGTCGGCGCCCAGCACGGCGCCGGCTGTGGATGATGCGCGCGCGCCCACCTTGACGCCCTCGTAGAGGGTGACGTTGGCATGCAGCCGGCTGGACGGGCCGACGGACGAACCCCGGCCGATCACACAGCCCGGCCCGAGCACGGTGCCGCGCCGATGCGCGCGCCCGGCTCGCTGACGCAGTTCGGCCCCACGCGGACCCCGTCCTCGATCACCGCATCGGAAGCCACCACGGCGGACGGATGCACCTCGCCCGGCAGCGCGGGGCGGCGTGCGGCGTCGAACCATTGCGCCACCCGAGCGTAGAGCAGGTAGGGGTGCTTGCACACGACCAGCGCCAGGCGCTCGCCGACGCCCTGCCCGGCCAGCGCGCCGGCTGCCTCGGGCCCGACGATGACCGCGCCCGCCCGGGTAGACCCGAGTTGGCTCTGGTAGCGGGGATTGGCCAGGAAGCTGATTTCTTCCGGGCCGGCGGATGACAGGGTGCCGATGCCGCGGACCCGAATCGCGTCCGCGCCGGAATGGCCGCCGATGCGCCAGTCCAGACCCTGGGTGTTGACGGCGCTCAGCAGCTCGTGAAGCGTGGGCGCGCGGGCATGATCCAGCAAGACCGGCATGGCGTGCGGATGCGGCTTACTTGCCCAGGCTCTGGATCACCTTGTCGGTGATGTCGATGCGGGGGTTGACCGTCACGGCGTCCTGGATGATCAGGTCGTAGTTTTCCTGCTCGGCGATGCGCTTGATGGCTTCGTTGGCCTTGGCCACGATGGCCGAGAATTCCTCGTTGCGGCGACGGTTGAAGTCTTCCTGGAATTCGCGGCGCTTGCGCTGCAGGTCAGTGTCCAGGTTGGACAGTTCGCGCTGGCGCTTCACGCGGTCGGATTCCGACAGCACGGGCGCGTCCTTGTCGAACTTCTCGGCCTGTGCGCGCAGATTGGAGCTCATGCGCTGGAGCTCGTCATCGCGCCTCTTGAATTCGGATTCGATCTTGCTTTGCGCCGTCTTGGCCGGGCCCGATTCGCGCAGGATCCGTTCCGTGTTCACGAAGCCGATCTTGGTGCCTTGCGCCTGGGCGGGAACCGCCGCCGAACCGAGAAGGAGCGCACCTACCAGAGCCAGCGAGCCGCCCAGCTTGCCCAGGCGCTTGCCGCCCGGAACGTTCGAGGATTTAAGTGCGAAATCAGACATCATGAAAATCTCACCTTCGAGTAAGGCAAAGCCAAAGTGTGTATTGTGCCACTAAACCGCAGGGGAGCCGGATCGGCGCCCCCTGCCCTTGTTTTCAAGCGTAACGGCCGCTCAGAACCCCGTTCCGATCTGGAACTGGAAGCTCTGCTTGTCGTCGCCCGACTTCGAGTTGAGCGGACGGGCATACGAAAGCTGCAGCGGCCCCATGGGCGACTGCCACGACAGGCCGATACCGGCCGAGAACCGCCAGCCGCACGGATCCTCGACCTCGGAGTTGTCCTTGCCCCGCGAGCACGACTGGCCGCTGCTGGCGCCCACCTGGCCTGCGTCCGTGAACAGGAACCAGCGCAGCGTGCGGTCTTTCGAGGCGCCCGGGAACGGCAGGAACAACTGGGCGTTGGCCACGATGCGGCGGGTGCCGCCCAGGTAGTCGCCCGTAACGGTATCGCGCGGGCCGAGCGACGAGCCTTCGTAGCCCCGCACCGTGCCGATGCCGCCGGCATACACGTTCTTGATGATCGGATACGCCTTGCTGCCGTAGCTGCGGCCCCAGTCCACCATGCCGTTCAGGGCCAGCGTATAGGCGCCGCCCAGCGGTACGAAATACTGCTGCTGCGCGCTCAGCATGTAGTACTGCAGGTCCACCGTGCCCAGATCGGCCTTCAGGCGGGTGTACGAGCCGCGCGTGGGCGCCAGCGCGCTGTCGCGCGTGTCCTTGCTCCAGCCGGCGTTGAAGATGACCGAATTGGTGGAGTCGCCGTACTCGTCCACGAAGTCGCGGTACGCCTTGGGCGAGTTGTCGTACAGGTCGATCTGGTTGTGCTCGAGGTTGGCGCCCAGGAAGATGCGGTCGTATTCCGAGATGGGCACGCCGAAGTTCATGCCCAGGCCCATGGACTTCACGCGGTAGTCGCCGTCGTTGTTGTTCCAGGGCTCGGTGACGCGGTAGTACGCCGACGTGGTGCGGCTGATGCCGTCCTTGGTCCAGTACGGATCGGTGTGCGAGAGCACCACCGCGCGGTTGGTCTTGCTGGTGTTCAGTTGCAGCGTCAGGTTGGTGCCGCTGCCGAAGACGTTGTCCTCGCTGATGCCCGCCGACAGGATGGCTTTTTCGGACGAGCCGTAGCCCACGCCCAGGTTGATCATGCCGGTGGGCTTTTCCTTCACGTCCACGTTGACGTCGACCTGGTCGGGCGAGCCCGGCACGGGGTCGGTCTTGACGTTGACGTCGCTGAAGTAGCCCAGGCGGTCGATACGGTCGCGGGAGGTCTTGATGTCTTTCGCGTCGTACCACGCCGCTTCCTGCTGGCGCATCTCGCGCCGCACCACTTCGTCGCGGGTGCGGGTGTTGCCGCCGATCTGGATGCGGCGCACGTAGACGCGGCGGCTCGGATCGACGTAGAAGGTCACGTCGGCCTCGTGCTTGGCGCGGTCGAGCTGCGGATTGGGGTTGACGTTGGCGAAGGCATAGCCCAGCTCGCCGAGGTAGTCGGTGATGGCCTTGGCGGAATCGTTGGCCTTGGCCGCCGAGAACGTCTCGCCCGGCTTGGTCTGCACGAGCTGCTCGATTTCCTTGTCCAGGCCCAGCAGGTTGCCGGCCAGCTTCACGCTGCGCACCTTGTACGGCTCGCCTTCATGCAGCGTGATCGTGATGCGGATGTCTTTGCGGTCGGGCGAAATCGTGACCTGCGGCGGCTCGACGGAAAACTCGAGATAGCCGCGGTCGAGGTAGAAGGAGCGCAGGCGCTCCAGGTCGCCCTCGAGCTTTTCGCGCGAATACTTGTCGGTGTCGGTGTACCAGGTCAGCCAGCCCGGCGTGGTGAGCTTGAATTCGTCGAGCAGGTCGCTCTCGGAAAACGCCTTGTTGCCCACGAAGCGGATTTCCTGGATGCGCGCCACCGCCCCTTCGAACACGTCGAAGCTGACGCCCACGCGGTTGCGCGGCAGCGGCGTGACCGTGGCGGTCACTTCGACGCCGTACTTGCCCTTGGAAAGGTATTGCTGCTTGAGTTCGTACTCGGCGCGCTCGAGCATGGAGCGGTCGAAGATGCGGCCTTCGGCGAAGCCCACCTGCGCCAGCGAGGTGATGATGGCCTTGGAGTCGAACTCGCGCATGCCGCTGAAATTGATCGACGCGATGGTGGGCCGCTCCTGGACCACCACGACCACGACGTTGTTCTCGGTTTCGATCTTGACGTCGGTGAAAAAGCCGGTGCCGTACAGGCGGCGGATGGCCTCGGTGGCTTCTTCCTCGGTGAACTGCTCGCCCACCTTGACCGGCAGGTACCCGAAGACGGTGCCGGGGTCGGTCCGTTGTATCCCTTCGACGCGGATATCCCGCACGACAAAAGGGTCGAAGGCATGGGCCATGGCCGGCGCCAGCAATGCGGCGATCAGACTCGGCAATACGCCCGGCAGTACACCCTTTTTGTGATGAAACATCCGGCGAAAAGACATCCTTGAGTATCCTCGGTCGTGCAAATGGCGGGGGATTTTATGCTAATTCGCGCCCGGTGTCGTGCCCCGGCCGCGCCTGCGCGCGGGGCGGGCGCTCCGGGCGGCGCACTAGGTGAACAGGCGCGTGAAGTCGTTGAAAAGAGCAAGGCCCATGAGGGCCACCAGAATGCCTAGCCCGGCGCGCTGTCCGATGCCGATCCAGCGCTCCGGCGGCGGGCTGCCCCGCACGATTTCGACGAGATAGTACAGCAGATGGCCCCCATCCAGCATGGGAATGGGAAGCAAATTCAGAACGCCGAGGCTGATGCTGATCAAGGCGATATAAGCGATGTACGCAACAATGCCGATGCGTGCGGTCTGGCCGGCGTAGTCGGCGATGGTGACCGGACCGCTGACGTTGCGCCAGGATACTTCGCCCAGGACCATGCGCCCCATCATGCGCAGCGAGAACCAGGCGGTGTCCCAGGTGCGCGCCGCGGCCCGCTGCAGGCTCTCGCCCAGACCGTAGCTGACCGTCACGCGGGGGATGTCCGCGCCCAGCTGCACGCCCAGGCGGCCGATTTCGCGGCCGTCGACCTTTTCGGCGCGGGGCGTCACGCCCACGGTGACGAGCGCGCCCTCGCGCTGCACGGACAGGGACATGTGGCGTCCCGCGCTTTCCTGGATGAGGCGCACGAGCTCGCCGGTGTCCGTGGCGGGCTGGCCGTCCGCCGCGACGATGCGGTCGCCCTGGCGCAGTCCGGCCGCCTGCCCTTCTCCGCCTTCGATGACCGAGCGCACCACCGGGCGAGGCTGGGCGAGCCGTATGCCGCCGCGGCCAGCGGATCTTCTCCGCCCGGGGCCATGTCGGTTGGGCGGGAGCATGAGCTCGCGCTCATGGGCCGCCCCCCGAGGGCGCGGCCACCTCGACCGCGCACGCGTCCGCCGGTGGACAGCTCGTCGAGCAGACGCAGCGGGCGTCCGTCCAGGAGGCGACTTCCTGGCCGTCGATGGAGAGAATGCGGTCGCCTTGCGCCAGCCCCGCCTGCGCGGCGGGCGTGCCCGCGGCCGGCTGGGCCAGGGATGGCCTGCGGCTCCTCGGTACCGGCGAGGTTCAGGGCCGGTGTAGAGCAGCACGGCGAGCAGCAGGTTGAAGACCGGGCCGGCCAGCACGATGGCGATGCGCTTGCCCACGGGCTGGGCGTTGAAGGCCCCGGCCGCCTCGGCCGCCGGCGCGCCGGGCGGCGCGTCGTCCTGCATCTTGACGTAGCCGCCCAGGGGCAGCGCCGAAATTGCCCATTCGGTGCCGTGCTTGTCGATGCGGCGCAGCACGACCCTGCCGAAACCCAGCGAAAAGCGCAGCACCCGGACGCCGCACAGCCGCGCCACCCAGTAGTGCCCGAACTCATGGAAGATGATCAGGGAGCCAAGCGCGATGGCAAAGGCCAGCAGGGTGAAAAGCATGGGGATCCGAACCTGGAAGGCGCGCCGGTCTCAGGCGAGCCCGAGGTTGCCGGCATAAGCCCGCGACTCCGCATCGAGGGCCAGTATGTCGTCGAGATCATCGAGCGTAACAGATGCCCGTCCGGCCTGCCACTCCAGGGCGGCCTCGATGACGCGGGGAATCCAGGTGTAGGCCAGGCGTCCGGCCAGGAATGCCGCCACCGCGACCTCGTTGGCGGCATTCAGCGCCACACAGGCAGCCTGCCCGGCGCGCAGCGCGTCGAACGAGAGCGCCAGGCACGGAAACCGCGCGAAATCCGGTTTTTCGAAGTCCAGCCGGCCCAGCCGCGCCAGGTCCAGCGGCCCCACCCCGCTGTCGATGCGTTCGGGAAAACCCAGCCCGTAGGCGATGGGGGTGCGCATGTCGGGCTGGCCCAGCTGCGCCAGGATGGAGCCGTCCTCGTACTCCACCATCGAGTGCACCACGCTCTGCGGATGGACCACCACCTCGATGCGCTCGGGCGGCATGGCGAACAGCCAGTGCGCCTCGATGACTTCCAGGCCCTTGTTCAGCATGGTGGCCGAATCCACCGAGATCTTGCGTCCCATGCTCCAGTTGGGATGGGCACAGGCCTGGGCCGGGGTGACGTCGTGCAGGTCTTCGAGATCGCGCCCGCGGAACGGGCCGCCCGAGGCGGTGAGCAGCAGCCGCCGCACGCCGGGCGCGGGCGCCTGGGGCGCGTCGCCCGTCCGCCATGCGGCAGACACTGGAAGATGGCGTTATGTTCGCTGTCGATAGGCAGCAGTTCGGCGCCGTTGTCGCGCACGGCCTGCATGAACAGCGTGCCGGCGGCGACCAGCGCCTCTTTGTTGGCGAGCAGCACGCGCTTGCCCGCGCGGGCGGCGGCCAGCGCCGCCGGCAGCCCGGCCGCCCCCACGATGGCCGCCATCACGGCGTCGCATTGCGGATCGGCCGCCGTCTCGGCCAGCGCCCGCGCACCCACGCGGATCTCGGGCGCCGGCCGGCCCGCCGGCCAGAGCTGCAGAAACTTCCTGCGCGCCGCGTCATCGGGCACCACCACCACCGCCGCGCCGCTGGCCTGCGCCTGCCGGGCCAGCCGGTCGATGCGGCTGTATGCCGACAGCGCATAGACCGCCAGCCGCTCCGGATGGCGCGCGATCACATCCAGCGTGCTTTCACCGATGGAACCCGTGGACCCCAGCACCACGACGCGTTGAAAAGCCGTCAAAACAACACTCCAGACAAAATTAGCGCAACCGGCGCGACCGGCAGGATCGCGTCGATGCGGTCGTACACGCCGCCGTGGCCCGGCAGCAGCCCGCTGGAATCCTTGCGGCCGGCGCGGCGCTTGAGCAGCGATTCGAACAGGTCGCCCATGATGGACACCACGCCGAGCAGCGCCGCCAGCGGCAGCGCCAGCCAGAATCCCCAGCGCGCCACCAGCGCGTGCCCGTAGCTGTCCTGCCAGAGGCTGGACAGGCCGATCCAGATCACGGCGCCCAGCACGCCGGCCACCGCGCCCTCCACCGTCTTGCCCGGGCTGACCCGCGGCGCCAGTTTACGCTTGCCGAAGGCGCGTCCGGCAAAGTATGCAGCGATGTCCGCCACCCACACCAGCGCCAGCAGCGACACCACGAACCCCGCGCCGCGGGNGACCGGGCGTTGCGCGGGCGGCGCGACAGGGCGGCGGCGCGATCCGCAAGGAGCGGTCCGCGGCAGGCAGGCGCACCGGAAAGTGTTGCCGGGTGCGGCGTGTCTGTAAGCCCGGCCGTGCCTTCGAGCAGCGATGCAGGTTCCGTGCGGATCGCGGATTAAGTTCTTGAAAACCCTGGTGTTTTCTCAAGAAATGCCCCGGCGGTCTGATGGCCCGGGCGGTGGCGACACCGCCCGGCGCAAGGTAGCCGGATGTCGCGGCCAACAAGGCATGGCCGGGTTATGAACCGCCCGTGAAACCATCCGCGCATGGCGCGGCTCTCGATCGTGACGGCTGTCTGGGTTTCATTGCCGCCTCGTGCGCGGTGCCTTCGGGCGCCGCGGCACGAGGCGGCGATCGGCGGCCCGGTTAAAATCCTGTAATCCCGCCATGAGGCGGGAAATCGCGCGCAGCACCACCCAGGGTGTCGGCCGGAGGCCAATGCAGGTGCGGCGCAAGAAACAACCCTTGGAGAATGTCATGTCCCTGATGCGCGAAATGCTGGAAGCGGGTGTCCACTTCGGTCACCAGACCCGCTACTGGAACCCCAAGATGGCCCCTTTCATCTTCGGCCATCGCAACAAGATTCACATCATCAACCTCGAAAAGACGGTTGAGAAGTACCTCGAAGCCACCAAGTTCGTGAAGCAGCTCGCCGCCCGCGGCGGCAACATCCTGTTCGTGGGCACGAAGCGCGCCGCCCGCGAACTGGTGGCCGCCGAAGCCGCCCGCTGCGGCATGCCCTACGTCGACGCCCGCTGGCTCGGCGGCATGCTGACCAACTTCAAGACGGTCAAGAGCTCGGTCAAGCGCCTGAAGGACATGGAAGCCGTGGTCGCCGAAGGCGGCGCCGAGCGCATGATCAAGAAGGAAGGCCTGCTGTTCCAGCGCGAACTGGAAAAGTTGAACAAGTCCATCGGCGGCATCAAGGACATGAACGGCTTGCCCGATGCGCTGTTCGTCATCGACGTCGGCTACCACAAGATCGCCATCGCCGAAGCCAAGAAGCTGGGCATCCCGGTCGTGGCCGTGGTTGACACCAACCACTCGCCCGAAGGCATCGACTACGTCATCCCTGGCAACGACGACTCGGCCAAGGCCATCGCGCTGTACGCCAAGGGCGTCGCCGACGCGGTGCTGGAAGGCCGCGAGCAGAACCTGAACGGCCTGGTCGAAGAGCTGGGCGAAGGCCAGGAAGAGTTCGTGGAAGTGCAGGACAACCAGGCCTGAGCCTGTCGGTCCGGCCGATAGCGTTCCGGGGCGCGCGCCGCCCCGGCCCGGCCGGCCTGCGAGGACGGGCTCCCGTCTTCCTCCGCCCGCCCCCCGCGGTGGGCGCCACACCGAATCAATCATTGCCCCGGCCTGCCGGGGCAAGTCTTAGCGAAATTTGGAGCAAACATGGCTGAAATTACCGCCGCCCTGGTCAAGGAACTGCGCGAAAAGACCGATGCGCCCATGATGGAGTGCAAGAAGGCCTTGACGGAGGCCGAAGGCGATCTGGCCCGCGCCGAAGAAATCCTGCGCGTCAAGCTGGGCAACAAGGCCAGCAAGGCCGCCGCCCGCGTCACGGCCGAAGGCCTGATCGGTCTGTTCATCTCTCCCGACGCCAAGAAGGGCGCCGTCATCGAAGTCAACTGCGAAACCGACTTCGTGGCCAAGAACGATGACTTCGTCGCCTTCGTGAACAAGCTGGCCGAGCTGGTCACCACGCAGAACCCCGCTGACGTGGCCGCGCTGTCCGCGCTGCCCTACGGTGAAGGCACCGTCGAAACCACCCGCACCGCCCTGATCGGCAAGATCGGCGAAAACATGACCATCCGCCGCTTCGAGCGCATCGAGACGCCGAACGCGCTGGCCAGCTACGTGCACGGCGGCCGCATCGGCGTGCTGGTCGAGTACGCCGGCGCCGAGGAAGTGGGCAAGGACCTGGCCATGCACATCGCGGCCACCAAGCCCAAGGCCCTGAACGCCGATGGCGTGCCGGCCGCCGACATCGCCGCCGAGCGCTCGGTCGCCGAGCAGAAGGCCGCCGAGTCGGGCAAGCCCGCCGAGATCGTCGCCAAGATGGTCGAAGGTTCGATCCAGAAGTACCTGAAGGAAGTGACGCTGCTGTCGCAGCCCTTCGTCAAGAACGACAAGCAGTCCGTCGAGCAGATGCTCAAGGAAAAGGGCGCTTCGATCAGCAAGTTCGTGCTGTTCGTCGTCGGCGAAGGTATCGAGAAGAAGACCAGCGATTTTGCCGCTGAGGTTGCCGCCGCTGCCGCCGGCCGCGCCTGAGCTGCAAGGTAGTGCTTAAGGGCCGGTGCTAGATATTTCTAGTCCGGCCTATTTCTTGTCTTACACTTTCGTCGGATTGTTCCTCGGGATATCTCCTATGAGCAGCAGATCATACAAACGGGTTCTTCTCAAACTTTCCGGCGAGGCGCTGATGGGCGAGGACGCCTTCGGCATCAACCGCGCCACCATCGTCCGCATGACCGATGAGATCGCCGAGGTTGCCGCCATGGGCGTCGAGCTGGCCATCGTCATCGGCGGGGGCAACATCTTCCGTGGCGTCGCCCCGGGGGCGCAGGGCATGGACCGCGCCACCGCCGACTACATGGGCATGATGGCCACCATCATGAACGCGCTTGCCCTGCAGGACGCGCTCAAACACAAGGGCGTGGACACCCGCGTGCAATCCGCCCTGAATATCGACCAGGTCGTCGAACCCTACATCCGGCCCAAGGCCCTGCGCTACCTGGAAGAAGGCCGGGTCGTCATCTTCGCCGCCGGCACGGGCAATCCGTTCTTCACGACCGATACCGCCGCCGCCCTGCGCGCGCCGAGATCGGCGCGGAGATCGTGCTGAAGGCCACCAAGGTCGACGGCATCTACAGCGCGGATCCCAACAAGGATCCCACCGCCACGCGCTATGCGCGCATCAGCTTCGACGAGGCCATCGTCCGCCGCCTCGAGGTCATGGACGCCACCGCTTTCGCGCTGTGCCGCGACCAGAAACTGCCGATCAAGGTGTTTTCGATCAACAAGTCCGGCGCGCTCAAGCGCGTGGTCGCCGGCGAAGACGAAGGCACGTTGGTACACGTTTAAAAAAGGAAATACCATGAGCGTCGCAGATATCCGCAAATCCGCAGAATCCAGGATGGTCAAGTCGCTTGAAACGCTCAAGACCAACCTGTCCAAGATCCGCACGGGCCGCGCCCACACCGGCATCCTGGATCACGTCCAGGTCGAGTACTACGGTTCGCCGGTGCCCGTGAGCCAGGTCGCCAACCTCAACCTGGTCGACGCGCGCACCATCAGCGTGCAGCCCTACGAGAAGAACATGGCCTCGGTCATCGAGAAGGCGATCCGCGAGTCGACCTGGGCCTGAACCCCATGTCCATGGGTGATACCATCCGCGTTCCCATGCCGGCCCTCACCGAAGAGCGCCGCCGCGATCTCACCAAGGTCGTGCGCAGCGAAGGCGAGGATGCCAAGGTCGCCGTGCGCAACCTGCGCCGCGAGGCCAACGACGCCCTGAAGAAACTCGTCAAGGACAAGGAGATCTCCGAGGACGACGAGCGCCGCGCCCAGGACGACGTCCAGAAGCTGACCGACCGCCATGTCGCCGAGATCGACAAGATGGTCGCCCAGAAAGAAGCGGAAATCATGACCGTATAATCGCTGGCGCCGCGCCGCCGCGCGGCGCGTCGCGCCGGACGGGCCG
>NZ_LHSJ01000081.1:24188-32191 GCF_001270295.1 Achromobacter sp. DMS1
CGCCCGCCTCGTCGCGCCGCCCGCGCACGCCCGGTCCGCGCCGCGCGCCCCGCCCGCCAGCCTGGCTGCAACCTTCGCTTGCAACCAGACGGCAGGCGACACGCGCCGTCCGAAACCAGGCCCCGCGCAAGCCGCGCGGCAGGCCGCCGGCAAACCCGACAGGACCAACCGCAACAGGCCGGCAAACGCCAAAAAGCGCCGCCGGGCCCGGCTCTTGCCGTAACCCTCTGAACCGCCTCTAAAACTGTTTCTAGAACCGTCTCTAAAACCGTCTCTTAACCGCGTCTCTTAATCGTAGACCCGATCAATACTCAATACCGACCCCAAAAATTCGGGGAAGCCTATAATTCTACTATTCTTTCAGCCAGACATTCAAGCAAGAGAGCCTCAGTCATCCATGGGCATCATCACGAACGCGGCCGACCTGGCCAAAATGCGCGCCGCCTGCCAGGACGCCGCCAAGATCCTCGATTTCATCACGCCGTACGTCAAGCCGGGAGTGACCACGGGCGAGCTCGACCGCCTGTGCCTGGAGTACCTCACCGATGAGCTCAAGGTGAAATCGGCCACCGTGGGCTACGCCCCGCCGGGCTATCCGCCCTTTCCCGGCGCCATCTGTACCTCGGTCAACCACCAGGTCTGCCATGGCATCCCGGGCGACAAGGTCCTGAAAAACGGGGACTGCCTCAACATCGACGTCACCATCATCAAGGACGGCTGGTTCGGCGACACCAGCCGCATGTACGCGGTGGGCGAGCAGTCCATCCTGGCCCGCCGCCTCACCGACATCACTTTCGAGTGCATGTGGAAGGGCATCCAGCAGGTCAGGCACGGCGCCACGCTGGGCGACGTGGGCAACGCCATCCAGCGCCATGCCGAGGCCAACGGCTTCTCGGTGGTGCGCGAATTCTGCGGCCACGGCATCGGCCAGCGCTTCCATGAAGACCCGCAGGTGCTGCACTACGGCAAGCCCGGCACGGGCGTGACGCTCGAAACCGGCATGCTCTTCACCATCGAGCCTATGATCAACGCCGGCCGCCGCGAAATCCGCCAGCTGTCCGACGGATGGACGGTCGTGACGCGCGATCACAGCCTGTCCGCGCAATGGGAGCATGCTGTGTGCGTAACCGAAACGGGCTGCGAAGTGCTGACGGTGTCGCCCGGCATGCCCCGGCCGCCCGCTTTCATCGAGGGCTCGTCCGTCGTCCTCGCCCCCGTCTGATCCACCCTGCCCGACCCGCTCCGCCATGACCGCCGCCAGTCTCACTTCGCTGCGAGAACGCATCCAGGAATCCCGGCGCAAGGCGGTGGAGCAGTTTCGCCAGCACGAGCGCCCCGACACGCTGTTGACGGAGCTGCGCCGCATCGTGGACGCGGCGCTGCGCGACCTCGTCAAGCATGCGCCCCTGCCGGCCGGCGCGGCGCTGGCCGCCGTGGGCGGCTACGGACGCGGCGAGCTGTATCCGCATTCGGACGTGGACCTGCTCATCCTGCTGCCCCACCCGCCCACGCCCGAAGACGAGTCGGCCATCGAAAAACTCGTGGCCGCGCTGTGGGACCTCGGGCTGGAACCCGGCCACAGCGTGCGCACCATCGAAGACTGCGAGCGCGAGGCCGCGGCGGACATCACGGTCGAGACGGCGCTGCTGGAATCGCGCTTCCTGGCCGGCAGCCGCACGCTGATGAAGAAATTCGAGGCCGCGACCCGGTCGCGCCTGGATCCGCGCGCCTTCTTCCGCGCCAAGCGGGTCGAAATGCAGCAGCGGCATGCGCGCTACCAGGACACGCCCTACGCCCTGGAGCCCAACTGCAAGGAATCGCCGGGCGGCCTGCGCGACCTGCAGGTCATCCTGTGGATGGCGCGCGCCGCCGGCTTCGG
The DNA here is from genome assembly GCF_001270295.1 of Achromobacter sp. DMS1. NCBI lineage: Bacteria > Pseudomonadati > Pseudomonadota > Betaproteobacteria > Burkholderiales > Alcaligenaceae > Achromobacter > Achromobacter sp. DMS1. The sequence continues at coordinate 26,068 of NZ_LHSJ01000081.1, forward strand.
CAGCACCTGGCGCGCGGTCGCCCAGAACGGGCTGCTGACGCAGTCCGAGGCGCGCGACCTGCGCCGGGCCGAGCAAGCCTTCAAGCGTCTGCGCATCGAATTGCACCTGCTCGCGCGCCGGCGCGAAGACCGGGTGCTGTTCGACCTGCAGCCCGCGCTGGCCGGGGTGTACGGCATCCACGCCACGGCGACCCGCCGCGGCAGCGAGCTGCTGATGCAGCGCTACTACTGGGCGGCCCGCCTCGTCACGCAGCTCAACGTCATCCTGGTCCAGAACATCGAGGAGCGCCTGTTTCCGCGGCCTGACGGCGACGCGCACGACATCGACGACGATTTCCGCAACCTGCGCGACCGCCTCGACATCATTCGCGACGACGGTTTCGAGCGCAACCCGACCCTGCTGCTGCGCGCGTTCCTGGTCATGCAGCAGCATCCCGAACTGATCGGCATGTCGGCGCGCACCCTGCGCGCCATCTGGCACTCGCGCCACCGCATCGACGCGCAGTTCCGCCGCAATCCGGTGAACCGCAAACTGTTCCTGCAGATCCTGCAGCAGCCGCGCGGCATCGTGCACGAGCTGCGCCGCATGACCATGCTGAACATCCTGCCGCGCTACCTGCCGGTCTTCCGCCGCATCGTGGGCCAGATGCAGCACGATCTCTTCCATGCCTACACGGTGGACCAACACACGCTGGCGGTGGTGCGCAACCTGCGGCGCTTCACCATGCCCGAGCATGCCCAGGAGTATCCGCTGGCCAGCCAGCTCATCGCCGGGCTCGACCGCCACTGGCTGCTCTACGTGGCGGCGCTTTTCCACGATATCGCGAAGGGCCGGGGCGGCGACCATTCCGAACTGGGCGCGCGCGAGGTGCGCCGCTTCGCCCTGGACCACGGGTTGGACCCCGAAGACGCGGGGCTGGTGGAATTCCTGGTGCGCCAGCACCTGCTGATGTCGGCCGTGGCGCAGAAGCGCGACCTCTCCGACCCGGCGGTCATCCAGGATTTCGCCGCCACCGTCAAGGACGAGCGCCACCTCACCGCGCTCTACCTGCTGACCGTGGCCGACATCCGGGGCACCAGCCCCAAGGTCTGGAACGCCTGGAAAGGCAAGTTGCTCGAAGACCTGTACCGGCTCACGCTGGCGGCGCTGGGCGGCGCCCATGCCGACGCCCATACGGTGCTGACGGAGCGCAAGGAGGAAGCCGCGCGCCTCACGCGGCTGGCCGGCCTGCGCGATGAAGCCCGCGAGGCATTCTGGAACCAGCTCGACGTGGCGTATTTCCTGCGCCACGAAGCGTCCGACATCGCCTGGCACACGCGCCATCTCTATTACCAGGTGGCGCCCGACGGGCCGGTGGTGCGCGCCCGCCCCACGGAGCACGGCGAAGGCCTGCAGGTCATGGTGTACACGCGCGACGTGCCCGACCTGTTCGTGGCGATCTGCGGCTACTTCGACGCCAAATCGCTCTCCATCCAGGACGCGCGCATCCACACCACCCGCCACGGGTGGGCGCTGGACAGTTTCATCGTGCTGCCGCCGGACGGCGCATCCGACCTGCGCGCGCAGGCCACGCTGATCGAGCATGAGCTGGCCGGGCGCCTGCGCGATCCGCAAGGCGCCCATGCGCCCGCGACAGGCCATTTCGGCCGCGCGCGCCAGTCGCGCGTCTCCAAAGTGTTTCCCGTCATGCCCCAGGCCGAATTGCAGCCGGACGAACGCAGCAAGTCGTGGCGGCTGTCGGTAACGGCCACCGACCGCCCCGGGCTGCTGTACGCGCTGGCCCGCGTATTCGCCCGCCACGAAGTGAACCTGCTCATGGCCAAGATCATGACGCTGGGCGACCGGGTGGAAGACGTGTTCATCGTGGACGGCGCCGCGCTGGAGCGGCCGCGCTCGCAGATGCAGTTCGAACGCGACGTGCTGGACGCCCTGGCGGGCGAGGATACCCGCCGGCAGGCCGCCTGACGCCGCGGCGCGCCAGCGCATACAATCCGGTTTTCGGCCCGCCTTCCTGCTGCCCATGGGGATCAACGACTTTCTGCGCGCGTTCGGCTCCAGCTTTTTCTTCACCGTGGCCACGCTGCTGCCGTTTCTCAATCCGCCCGCCATCGCGCCGATCTTTCTCTCGCTGACCGAGGGCGCGTCGTCGGCCACCCGCACGGTGCTGGCCAAGCGCGTCGCCATCAACGTGGGGCTGATGCTGGCGGTGGCCATGGTGGCCGGCAACGTGGTGCTGAGCTTTTTCGGCATTTCCCTGTCCATCGTGCGCGTGGGCGGCGGCATGCTGGTCATCGCCAGCGCCTGGCGCCTGGTCAACTCGCCGGACGCGGACACCGAGCGCGTCGCACGCATGGCCGAGTCGTTCACGCCCGAAATGGCGCGCTCGCGGGCCTTTTACCCCCTGACCTTTCCCATCAGCTGCGGCCCGGGCTCCATCGCCGCGGCCATCACCGTGGGCGTTTCGCTGCGCGACCAGCACGCCGGGCTCAGCCTGCTGCGGCTGGCGGGCTCGCTGCCGGGCATTCTGCTGGTTTCGGCCACGCTCTACGTCTGCCTGCGCTTCGCCGCGCAGATGCTGCACCGGCTGGGCGACAACGGCACCGCGGTCTTCATGCGCATGTCGGCCTTCATCATGCTCTGCCTGGGCGTGCAGATCTTCTGGGAAGGCGCGCGCGACCTGGTGCTGGCCCTGTTGCAGCAGTCCATGCAACCAATTCCCGTCCACCCGGCCTAAAGCGTGTCGCCCCTGGACCCACGCCATTCTCCCGGCCTATTTCCCTGTCCTGCTTCCCATGCCCATGCATTCCCATTCCCAACGCCTGCTCCGTCTCATCGCCCTCTTCTGCTTCGCGGCGGTCGGCATCGCGCTCGCGTCCCAGCATCTGTTCGACATGCCGCCCTGCGCGTGGTGCGTCATGCAGCGCCTGATCTACCTGGTCATCGGCGTGGCCGCCCTGCTGTGCAGCCTGGGCGGGGGCGGACTGGCGCGCCTGGGCGGCGGACTGGCCGCGGCGCTGTCGCTCTGCGGCGTCGCGGCGGCCTGGTACCAGTACAGCGTGGCCGCACAGATGCTGTCGTGCGACCAGACCTTCGCCGACCGCTTCATGAGCGGCCTGGGCCTGGACGCCGCCGTGCCCTGGCTGTTCGGCATCTACGCCACCTGCATGGACGCGGTGGTGTCGGTAATGGGCATCGAGTACGCGTTGTGGAGCCTGGCGCTTTTCGCGATCCTGTTCTTCATGGCGCTGCCCGTGCTGTTCCGGCGCGGCGCGCAATGAAAAACCCCCGGCGCCCGGATGCGATTCCGGGCGCCGGGGGCAGTTCCGGGCGCGGCAGGCGTTCTTGCGCGCTCCGCCGCGGCCTCAGCCCTCAGGCGTCGTTGGCCGCGTAGCCCATGTTGAACTGCAGCCCGCCCGGCGGCTCGTCGGTGCCGGCGTCCGCGCGCGACTGGCCCAGGCGGGCCAGGTATTCGGCGGTGATATCCCCGGTGACGTATTCTCCGTCGAAGCACGACGCCTCGAAGCGGGTCAGCGCGGGATTGATGTCGCGCACGGCCTGCTGCATGTCGGCCAGGTCCTGGTAGACCAGGCTGTCGGCGCCGATGGTGCGGGCGATTTCCTCGTCGCTGCGACCGGTGGCGATGAGCTCCTTCTGGGTGGGCATGTCGATGCCGTACACGTTGGGGAAGCGCACCGGAGGCGCGGCCGAGGCGAAGTACACCTTGTTGGCGCCCGCCGCGCGCGCCATTTCGACGATTTCGCGGCTGGTGGTGCCGCGCACGATGGAGTCGTCGACCAGCAGCACGTTCTTGCCCTTGAACTCCATGCCAATGGCATTGAGCTTCTGGCGCACCGACTTGCGGCGCACGGCCTGCCCGGGCATGATGAAGGTGCGCCCCACGTAGCGGTTCTTGATGAGCCCCTCGCGGTAGTCCAGGTTCAGGCGCGCGGCGAGCTGCATGGCGGCCGGGCGCGACGAATCGGGAATCGGCATGACCACGTCGATGTCGCCCAGGCGCATGTTGCGCGCCACCTTGTCGGCCAGGTATTCGCCCATGCGCAGGCGGGCGTCGTAGACGGACACGCCGTCGATCAGCGAATCCGGGCGGGCGAAGTACACGTATTCGAAAATGCAGGGCACGAGCTGCGGATTCTCGGCGCACTGGCGGCTCACCAGGCGGCCGTCCAGGTCGATGAACACCGCCTCGCCCGGCGCCACGTCGCGCACGAACGAAAAGCCGCTGCCCTCCAGCGCCACCGATTCCGAGGCCACCATCCATTCGACACCTTCGTCGGTGTCCTGGCGGCCGATGCACAGCGGACGGATGCCGTAGGGGTCGCGGAAGGCCAGCAGGCCGTAGCCCGAGATCTGCGCCACCACCGCATAGGCGCCCCGCACGCGCTTGTGCACGGCGGCCACCGCGCGGAACATGGCGTCGTCGTCCAGCGACACACCGCTGGCGGCCGATTGCAGCTCGTGCGCGAGCACGTTGAGCAGCACTTCGGAATCGGAATTGGTGTTGATGTGGCGGCGATCGACGCGGTAGAGCGATTCGCGCAGCTCGCGCCAGTTGGTCAGGTTGCCGTTGTGGGCGAACATGATGCCGAACGGGGCGTTCACGTAGAACGGCTGGGCTTCTTCTTCGCTGGCGCTGGAGCCCGCGGTGGGATAGCGAACCTGTCCGATGCCCGAGTTGCCGGGCAGCGCGCGCATGTTGCGCGTGCGGAAGACGTCGCGCACCAGCCCATGCGCCTTGAACATATTGAACTGGGTGCCCTGCGACGTCGCAATGCCCGCGGCGTCCTGCCCGCGATGCTGCAACAGCAGCAAGCTGTCATAGAGGAGCTGGTTGACCGGCCCGCGCCCGATGACGCCTACGATTCCACACATGGTGAGATTTCCTGGTTGATTTAAAGCAGATCAATACGGCAGCAGCGCCGCCAGCGAAGGCGGCAGCCACGTCTTGATGTGTCGGATGGCCTCGATGGCCGAATGCGAAAACATGGCGTCCTTCCACCACGGCTCTTCGGGCAGCGGCGTATAGCCGGCCGCGGCGACCAGGGCCAGCACGATCAACAGCCCCCGCGCCAACCCGAACATCCCGCCCAGGCCGTGGTCGGCGGGACCGAGTCCGGTGGTGCGGATCAAGGCGGCAAGCGTCATGTTGACCAGACCCACGCCCAGCAGCACGATGATGAACACGGCGGCGTAGGACACCCCCATGCGCAGCATCGTCGTTTCAATATAGGGCTCCAGCCAGCCATAGACCGTGGGGCCCCACCACACGGCCGCCACGAACGCCAGCAGATACGCCAGCAGCGACAGCACCTCTTTCAGCAGGCCGCGCACCAGGCCCAGCACACCCGATACCGCCAGGATGGCCAGCACGACGAAATCGAAGCCGGTCACTACTGGGCGGCGATGAAGCCATTGTCATAGCCCAGGGTGCGCAGGCGCGCCTGGGCCGCTTGCGCCGCCTCGCGCGAGGGGAACGGCCCCACGCGCAGGCGGTACTGCTGCTTGCCTCCGATGTTGGCGGGCTCGACGAAAGCATTGGTGACGCCGGCCTGGTGCAGCTTGGTCCGGCGCGACTGCGCGTCTTCCGCCGTGGTGTAGGCCGCGATCTGCAGCACGAAATTGCCTTTGGACGACTGCGCCTTGGGCGCGGAGGCGGCCGGGGCCGAGCGCCCTTCGAGCAGCGCCAGGGCGCGCGAGCCGTCGTCGGTGCGGCTGTCGGCGGGCTTGGCCGCCGGCTTGGGTTCGGGCTTGGGCTCGGCGGGCTTCGTTTCCGGCCTGGTCTCGGGCCGGCTTTCGGGCTTGGCCGCGGCCGCCGGCGGCTGCGCATGCTGCGGCGCCTGGGCGGCAGCGGGAGGCTGCTGCGGCGTGGCCGAGGCCAGCGGCGGCGGAACCGCAGCGGGGTCGGAAGACGCGGCGGGCGGGGTTTCCTCGGCAGGAGCGGCGGGCGCGCAGCCTGGGGCTCGCTCACCTGGGCTGGGAACGGCGTATTGCGCTCGGGGACGCGGATGGGGAATGTTGTCGGCGACCGGCTGGGGCTGCGAATCGGAGCACCTGGCAGCCACGATGGACCGCTGCCAGCACCAGCGCCGACGGCCTCCGGCCAGC
>NZ_LHSJ01000082.1:0-8550 GCF_001270295.1 Achromobacter sp. DMS1
CCCGCGGCGCGCCGGGCGCTCCCGCCGCCCGGCGCGGGCTGCTCCAGATTGCGACAAACCCACAAATTATTGGGGACATAATATAAGAAAAACAGCCATTCCGCGCCCCAATATAGTGCGCATTTTTTGACCATACCCCTGTAACCCTTGTCTGGCGCGCCTCTTGATGCGTACCCTATTTATTGCACAGAAACGGTGCAAACATATAAATAGGGTCGCTCCCTTTTTATTTCTGTTGCGCCCTACCTCCCGCAGGGTTATTGTCCCACCCTGCACTGCAACATAACGACGCAGGCCCACTGCGGAGCGCGCCATGTCCCAAATTACCCCGAACGATTCCTGTCGCCCCCTCAAGGCGGTTCCCATCGATGCGAGCCGCATCGGCTTGCCCGCCGCCCAGGGGCTGTACAGCCCGGCCAATGAGCACGACGCCTGCGGCGTCGGCTTCGTCGCCCACATCAAGGGCAAGAAAAGCCACGCCATCATCCAGCAGGGCCTGAAGATCCTCGAAAACCTGGACCACCGCGGCGCGGTGGGCGCCGACAAGCTCATGGGCGACGGCGCCGGCATCCTGATCCAGATTCCCGACACGCTGTACCGCGAGGAAATGGGCCAGCGCGGCATCGTGCTGCCGCCCCCGGGCGAGTACGGCGTGGCCATGGTGTTCCTGCCCAAGGAAACCGCCTCGCGCCTGGCCTGTGAGCAGGAGCTCGAGCGCTCGGTGCGCGCCGAAGGCCAGGTCGTGCTGGGCTGGCGCGACGTGCCGGTGGACGTGGACATGCCCATGTCGCCCGCCGTGCGCGACTGCGAGCCCGTGATCCGCCAGCTCTTCATCGGCCGCGGCGCCGACGTCATGGTGCCCGACGCGCTGGAGCGCAAGCTGTACGTCATCCGCAAGACCGCCAGCCACGCCATCCAGAACATGCGCCTGGCCCACGGCAAGGAATACTTCGTGCCCTCGGCCTCGTGCGCACCGTGGTCTACAAGGGCCTGCTGCTGGCCGACCAGGTCGGCCGCTACTACCGCGACCTGGCCGATCCGCGCACGGTGTCGGCCCTGGCGCTGGTGCACCAGCGCTTCTCGACCAACACCTTCCCGGCCTGGCCGCTGGCTCACCCCTACCGCATGATCGCCCACAACGGCGAGATCAACACGGTCAAGGGCAACTTCAACTGGCTGCGCGCCCGCGAAGGCATGATGCAGTCGGCCGTGCTGGGCGACGACCTGAAAAAGCTCTATCCCATCGTTTACGAAGGCCAGTCCGATACGGCCACGTTCGATAACTGCCTCGAACTGCTGGTGAACTCCGGCTACTCGCTCGCCCACGCGATGATGATGATGATCCCGGAGGCGTGGGAGCAGCACACGCAGATGGACGAGAGCCGCCGCGCGTTCTACGAGTACCACGCCGCCATGATGGAGCCCTGGGACGGTCCGGCCGCCGTGGCCTTCACCGACGGCCGCCAGATCGGCGCCACGCTGGACCGCAACGGCCTGCGCCCCGCCCGCTACCTGGTCACCGACGACGACATGGTCATCCTGGCCTCCGAGGCCGGCACGCTGTCCATCCCCGAAAACCGCATCGTCAAGAAGTGGCGCCTGCAGCCCGGCAAGATGTTTCTCATCGACCTGGAACAGGGCCGCATCATCGACGACGCCGAGATCAAGATGCAGCTGGCCAACAGCCGCCCCTACCGCCAGTGGATCGAGCGCCTGCAGATCAAGCTGGAATCGCTGCCCGCGCCGCGCCAGGCCGGCGTGCCCACGCAGTCGTCCGTGCCGCTGCTCGACCGCCAGCAGGCCTTCGGCTGGACCCAGGAAGACTACAAGTTCATCCTGGAGCCCATGGCCGCCAACGGCGAGGAAGTGATCGGCTCCATGGGCAACGACGCCCCGCTGGCCGTGCTGTCGAACCGCTCCAAGCCGTTCTACAACTACTTCCGCCAGCTTTTCGCCCAGGTCACGAACCCGCCCATCGACCCCATCCGCGAACAGCTCGTGATGTCGCTGGTGTCGTTCATCGGCCCCAAGCCCAACCTGCTGGACATCAATAACGTGAACCCGCCGCTGCGCCTGGAAGTCTCGCAGCCGGTGCTGGATTTCGCCGCCATGGCGCAGATCCGCGACATCGAACAGGTGACAGGCAAGAAGTTCCGCAGCTACGAGCTGGACATCACCTATCCGGCCGCCTGGGGTCCGGAAGGCATCGAGGCCCGCGTGGCCGCGCTGTGCGCGCGCGCCGTGGACGCGGTGCAAAGCGGCTACAACATCCTCATCGTGTCCGACCGCCTGGTCGACAGCGAGCGCGTAGCCATTCCCGCGCTGCTGGCCACCTCGGCCGTGCACCAGCACCTGATCCGCGCCGGCCTGCGCACCAGCACCGGCCTGGTGGTGGAAACCGGCTCGGCCCGCGAAGTCCACCACTTCGCCCTGCTGGGCGGCTACGGCGCCGAAGCCATCCACCCCTACCTGGCGCTGGAATCGCTGGGCAAGATGAGCGACCCCGAAAAGGCCGTCAAGAACTACATCAAGGCGATCGGCAAGGGCCTGAACAAGGTGATGTCCAAGATGGGCATCTCCACGTACATGTCGTACACCGGCGCCCAGATCTTCGAGGCCGTGGGCCTGCAGAGCGCGCTGGTGGACAAGTACTTCACCGGCACCGCCTCCACCATCGAAGGCATCGGCATCTTCGAGGTGGCCGAGGAAGCCCTGCGCCTGCACCGCGCGGCCTTCGGCAACGATCCGGTATTGGCCAACGACCTGGACGCGGGCGGCGAATACGCCTTCCGCATCCGCGGCGAAGAGCACATGTGGACGCCGGATTCGGTGGCCAAGCTGCAGCACGCCTCGCGCTCGAACAATTACCGCACCTACAAGGAATACGCGCAGATCATCAACGACCAGAGCCGCCGCCACATGACGCTGCGCGGCCTGTTCGAGTTCCGCTTCGATCCCTCGCGCGCCATTCCGCTGGACGACGTGGAGCCGGCCAAGGAAATCGTCAAGCGCTTCGCCACGGGCGCCATGTCGCTGGGTTCGATCTCCACCGAGGCGCACTCGGTGCTGGCCGTGGCCATGAACCGCATCGGCGGCAAGTCGAACACGGGCGAGGGCGGCGAAGACGAGCTGCGCTACCGCGCCGAGATGCGCAACGGCAAGAGCGGCATCAAGGACGGCGACACGCTGGCCTCGGTGCTGGGCGCCGAGCGCATCGAAGCCGACGTGGCCCTCAAGAAGGGCGACTCGCTGCGCTCCAAGATCAAGCAGGTGGCCTCGGGCCGCTTCGGCGTCACCGCCGAATACCTGGCCTCGGCCGACCAGATCCAGATCAAGATGGCGCAGGGCGCCAAGCCCGGCGAAGGCGGCCAGCTTCCCGGCCACAAGGTGTCGGAATACATCGCCAAGCTGCGCTACTCGGTGCCCGGCGTGGGCCTGATCTCGCCCCCGCCGCACCACGACATCTATTCCATCGAAGACCTGGCGCAGCTCATCCACGACCTGAAGAACGTCAACCCCAAGGCGTCGATCTCGGTGAAGCTGGTGTCCGAAGTGGGCGTGGGCACGGTGGCGGCCGGCGTGGCCAAGGCCAAGGCCGACCACGTCGTGATCGCCGGCCATGACGGCGGCACGGGCGCCTCGCCGGTGTCGTCCATCAAGCACGTGGGCACGCCCTGGGAGCTGGGCCTGGCCGAAACGCAGCAGACGCTGGTGCTCAACCGCCTGCGCAGCCGCATCCGCGTGCAGGCCGATGGCCAGATGAAGACGGGCCGCGACGTGGTCATCGGCGCGCTGCTGGGCGCCGACGAATTCGGCTTCGCCACCGCGCCGCTGGTCGTCGAAGGCTGCATCATGATGCGCAAGTGCCACCTGAACACCTGCCCGGTGGGCGTGGCCACGCAAGACCCCGAACTGCGCAAGAAATTCCAGGGCAAGCCCGAGCACGTGGTGAACTTCTTCTTCTTCATTGCCGAAGAAGTCCGCGAAATCATGGCCCAGCTCGGCATCCGCAAGTTCGACGACCTGATCGGCCGCGCCGACCTGCTCGACATGCGCGCCGGCGTGGAACACTGGAAGGCCCGCGGCCTGGACTTCTCCCGCGTGTTCCACCAGGTGCAGGCCGACACGCCCGTGCGCCAGACCGAAGAACAGGACCACGGCCTGGCCAATGCGCTGGACCACCAGCTCATCGAGCGCAGCAAGCCCGCGCTGGAGCGCGGCGAGAAAGTCTCGTTCATCACCCCGGTGCGCAACCGCAACCGCACCATCGGCGCCATGCTGTCGGGCGCCGTGGCGGCGCGCTACGGCCACGAGGGGCTGCCCGACGACACCATCCACATCCAGTGCAACGGCACCGCCGGCCAGAGCTTCGGCGCATTCCTGGCGCACGGCATCACGCTGGACCTGGTGGGCGAAGGCAACGACTACGTGGGCAAGGGCCTGTCGGGCGGCCGCATCATCGTGCGCTCGCCCAACGACTTCCGCGGCTTCGGCCCCGACCACATCATCGTGGGCAACACCGTGCTCTACGGCGCGCTGGCCGGCGAAGCCTTCTTCAACGGCGTGGCCGGCGAACGCTTCGCCGTGCGCAACTCGGGCGCGGCCACGGTGGTGGAAGGCACGGGCGACCACGGCTGCGAATACATGACCGGCGGCACCGTCGTCGTGCTGGGCGCCACGGGCCGCAACTTCGCGGCCGGCATGTCCGGCGGCGTGGCCTACGTCTGGGATCCGGACCGCACGCTCAAGCAGCGCGCCAACCTCGCCATGGTGGAACTCGAGCCCGTCGTCTCGCACGCCGAGCAGCTGGCCCAGAACCAGATGGACATCTGGCACAGCGCGCAGCGCGGCGGCGAGCGCGAAACGGACGAAGCCATCCTGCGCCGCCTGGTGGAAGACCACTTCCGCTACACCGGCAGCTTCCGCGCCCGCGAGATCCTGGGCGACTGGGAAGCCTCGCGCGGCAAATTCGTGAAAGTCATGCCGACGGACTACCGCCGCGCATTGGGTGAAATGTGGCGTGCAGCCAACCCGCAACAACTGGCTGCGTGAGGGATACCATGGGAAAGATTACCGGCTTTATGGAGTACCAGCGTCTGCAGGAGGCCAGCGAGGCCCCGCAGAAGCGGGTGAAGAACTGGCGCGAATTCGTGCTGCACCTGACCGACGAGCAAGCCCGGCAGCAAGCGGCGCGCTGCATGGACTGCGGCATCCCGTTCTGCAACAACGGCTGCCCGGTCAACAACATCATCCCCGACTGGAATGACCTGGTCTACCGCCAGGACTGGAAGCGCGCGCTCGACGTGCTGCACTCCACCAACAATTTCCCGGAGTTCACCGGCCGCATCTGCCCGGCGCCATGCGAGGCCGCCTGTACCTTGAACATCAACAGCGACGCCGTGGGCATCAAGTCCATCGAGCACGCCATCATCGACAAGGGCTGGGAAGAAGGCTGGGTGGTGCCGCAGGTGCCGGCGCGCAAGACCGGCAAGAAGGTTGCCGTGGTGGGCTCCGGGCCCGCCGGCCTGGCCTGCGCCCAGCAGTTGGCCCGCGCGGGCCACGCGGTGACGCTCTTCGAGAAAAGCGACCGCATCGGCGGCCTGCTGCGCTACGGCATTCCCGACTTCAAGCTCGAAAAGCACCAGATCGACCGCCGCATTTCCCAGATGGAAGCCGAAGGCGTGGAGTTCGCCCCCTCGACCTACGTGGGCAAGCCGACCGACGCGGCCGCCGACGGCCTGACGGTGCGCACGCCGGAATCGCTGATGGAGGAATTCGACGCCGTGGTCATGACCGGCGGCTCGGAAACCCCGCGCGACCTGCCGGTGCCGGGCCGCGAGCTGTCGGGCGTGTACTTCGCCATGGACTTCCTGCGCCAGCAGAACAAGGCCGTGGCGGGCGACCGCCTCGTCAACCAGACGCTGGCCAAGGGCAAGCACGTGGTGGTGATCGGCGGCGGCGACACGGGCTCGGACTGCGTGGGCACCAGCAACCGCCATGGCGCGGCCTCGGTGACGCAGTTCGAACTGATGCCCCAGCCGCCCGAGTCGGAAAACAAGTCCATGACCTGGCCCTACTGGCCGCTGAAGCTGCGCACCTCGTCCTCGCACGAGGAAGGCTGCGAACGCGACTGGTCGGTGACCACCAAGCAGCTCAAGGGCAGCAACGGCAAGGTCGAGAAACTGGTGGCCGCCCGTGTGGAATGGTTCAAGGACGAAGCCACCGGCCAGATGAAGATGCGCGAGGTCGAAGGCTCTGAATTCGAAATCAAGGCCGACCTGGTGCTGCTGGCCATGGGCTTCGTCTCGCCGGTGCAGACCGTGCTGGACGCCTTCGGCGTGGAGCGCGACGCGCGCGGCAACGTGCGCGCCAATACCGACGACTACCGCACCAGCGTGGAAAAGGTGTTCGCCGCCGGCGACATGCGCCGCGGCCAGTCCCTGGTGGTGTGGGCCATCCGCGAAGGCCGCCAATGCGCCCGCGCGGTCGACGCCTACCTGATGGGCAGCTCCGACCTTCCGCGCTGAACGCGCCCGCCGCAAGCGCCGGACCGGCCTCCCAAGGGAGGCCGGTTTTGTTTTTGCGCGCCCGCTGTTGCCCTATAGCCACAATTGGAATGTGGTCTTTTCACGTTTTGATACGCATCAATCGGCGCGGTCCTCCGCTCTGCGAATCTACAGGCTCGTATCCACGGAAAGATCGGAGAAAAAAATGTTCTTCTTGAACGGGCGCCTGCGCGCCGCCGCCATCGCAGGACTGACCGCCGCCGCCTTTGCCGCCCCCGCGCACGCCCACGAGGCGGGCGACGTGCTGCTCAAGGTGGGCGTGACGCAGGTGCGCCCCGACTCCAACAACGGCAGCGTACTCGACGGCGGCGTCAAGCTCGACGTGAACAACAACGTGCGCCCCAGCTTCACGCTGACCTACATGGCCACGCGCAACATCGGCATCGAACTGCTGGGCGCCTGGCCCTTCGAGCACGACATCCGCGGCAGCGGCCTGGGCAAGATCGGCACCACCAAGCACCTGCCGCCCACGCTCAGCCTGCAATGGCACATCCTGCCCGACAGCATGATCCAGCCGTACATCGGCGTGGGCATCAATTACACCCACTTCTTCGACACCCAGACCAAGGGCGCGCTGTCGGGCTCGGACCTCAAGCTCAAGGACTCGTGGGGCGTGGCCGCGCAACTGGGCGCCGACATCAAGATCAACGACCGCTGGTTCATGAACGCCGACATCCGCTACATCGACATCTCGTCCACGGTGAAGCTCGACGGCCAGCGCATCGGCACGGCCCGCATCAATCCGTGGGTGGCGACCCTGGGCGTGGGCTACCGCTTCTGAGTTCCCCGATCTGGCGCCGCAGGGCCTGCAGGGCGGGGGTTTCGTCCCCGGGCCGCCAGACGAGCTGGGTGAGGGCGCTGCCATGCGGCCTCGCCAGCGGCGTGGCCCGCACGCTCCGCTGCGCGCCCAGCACCGCCAGCACCGAGCGCGGCACCACGGCCACGCCGGAGCCCGCCGCCACACAGGCCACGATGGCGTGGTACGAGGCGAACTCCATGACCTTGGCCGGGGCCACGCCGGCCTGGCTGAGCCAGGATTCCAGGATGCGCCGGTACGAACAGCCCGCCGCGAAGGCGATGACGGTGCGCTCCGCGAGGTCTTGCGGGCCGCTCGGCCCGGGCCAGGCCAGCGGCGAGATCAGGGCCAGTTCTTCCTGGAAAGCGTCCTGCGCCTGCAGCCCCTGGCCCGGATAGGGCTGGGCCACGAACGCGGCCTCGATCTCGAAATTGCGCACCTTGGCCGCCAGCGCGCCCGACGTGCCCGTGACCAGTTCGATGCGCACCTGCGGCCAGTCCGCGTGGTAGCCGGCGAGAATGGGCGGCAGCCGCGCCGCCGCCGTGCTTTCCATGGTGCCGATGCGCAGCACGCCCTGGGGCGCGCCGCTGCGCACCGCCGCCTGCGCTTCCTGCGACAAGCGCAGCAGGCGGTCCGCGTAGCCCAGCAGCACGCGGCCCTGGTCGGACAGCACCAGCCGGCGGTTCTGGCGGCGGAACAGCGGCGCTTCCAGCGACGCCTCCAGCTGCTTGAGGCGGGTGGAAACGTTGGACTGCACGCGGTGCAGGTGGGCCGCGGCGCGCGCCACCCCGCCATGGTCGGCCACGGCCTTGAAAATCTGCAGTGCGTCGAGGTCGATATTTCTCATTTCAAGAACTAGAGTTCTGAATAATTCACTATTAAAGATATTAGTACAGACGTAGATTAGGCGGCATGTCTACGCCTCCCGCCTCCGTTTCCGCATCTGTCCCGTCCGCCGGCGCGGCCCGCCTGGCCTGGCCCGCCGCCCTGGCCCTGGCCGCCGCCATGGGCATCGGCCGCTTTGCCTTCACGCCGGTCTGGCCCCAGATGGCGCAGGAGGCCGGCCTGTCTCTGGCGCAGGGCAGCCTGCTCGCCTCGGCCAACTATGCCGGCTACCTGCTGGGCGCGCTCGCGGCCGTTGCCTGGCCGATCCGCCGCCTGCGCGCGGTGCTGGCGGCCAGCTGGCCG
>NZ_LHSJ01000082.1:8758-23612 GCF_001270295.1 Achromobacter sp. DMS1
CCGGGCGCTCGGGCGCCGGCAGACCCAGCCGCGCATGGAAGCGGCCAGCAGCGGCAGCATGTTTCCGCCGTCTCCGCGCATGGGCTGCTCGGGAACCGCGGCGAACAGGTTGATGGCGAAAGGCCGCGGCGTGCGTTCGCGGATCGCGGCCGCGGCGGCCTCGATCTGCGCGGCGCCGAGGTAGGCGGCGCCCAGCGATCCCAGGCATCCCGCCCTGGACGCTTCGGACACCAGTTCCACCGTGGTCGCGCCGCCCGCCATGGGCGCCTGGATGATGGGATGTTCGAGTGGCAGCAGGTCTTGCAGGGGAGTGGCCATGGGATTGCTCCTGGAAGGGCTTATTGGAGCTGGATGTTTCCAGCCTTGATGACGTGCGCCCACTTCTCGGTTTCGCGCTTGATGAAGTCGCCGAATTCCTCGGGCGTGCCGCCGCCGGCCTGGCTGCCGGTGTCGGCGATGGCCTTCTGGACGTCGGGCTCCTTCAGGATGCGGTTGAACTCCGCATTGAGCTTGGCGATGATGGGCGCCGGGGTGCCGGCCGGGGCGACGATGCCCTGCCAGTTGTACGATTCGAAGCCGGGCAGGCCGGATTCGGCCATGGTCGGCACGTCGGGCAGCACGGCCAGGCGCTTGGCCGAGGTGACGGCAATGGGGTGGATTTTCTTGCCCTGGATGGCGGGCAGCGCCGAATAGCCCATTTCGAACATCATCGCGATATGGCCGCCCATCAGGTCGGTGGCGGCGAGGCTGCCGCCCTTGTAGGGCACGTGCACGATGTCGATCCTGGCCTGTTCGCGGAACATTTCTCCCGACAGGTGGTGCGCGCCGCCCACGCCCGACGAGCCGAACGACAGCTTGCCCGGTTCTTTCCGGGCCAGGGCGATCAGGTCCTGCAGGTTCTTGACGGGCAGTTCGTTGTTGACGCTCAGCACCAGCGGGCTGTTCTCGATCAGGATGATCGGCGCCAGGTCTTTCTGCGGATCGTAGGGCAGCTCCTTCATCAGCGACGGGTTCACCGCCATGGGCGCCAGGTTGCCGGTGCCGATGGTGTAGCCGTCGGGGGCGGCCTTGGCGATCAGGTTGGTTCCCACCACGCCGCCGGCGCCGGCCTTGTTCTCGACCACCACGGGCTGGCCCAGCGATTCGCCCAGTTTGCGCGCCAGCAGGCGCACGCGCGTGTCGGCAAAGCCGCCGGGCGCGTAGGGCACGATCATGGTGATGGGCTTGGTCGGCCAGTCGGCGGTCTGCGCTTGCGCGGCTCCGCAAAGGGCTGCGGTGGCGGCCAGTGCCGCGATCAGGGGGCGCAGGGGTTTCATCATGGGACTCCTCTTTCTGTCTCGCTATCTCTATGAACGGGCCGGTTGTCCGGCCCGTTGCATTATGCCTTTTCGCGGCATGTCCCCAGGCGCCAGGCCGACGCCGCCAACAGCAGCGCCGCGCGCGGCCAGCGCCTCATAGGCCCGGGCCGCCGCCGGGTCGAGCGGATCGGCGTCGCTGCTCCAGCAGCCAGGCGCGCGGCTTACGCAGCACGTGCTCCAGCAGCATGCGCACCTCCAGCCGGGGCAGGCGGGCGTCGGCCAGCAGATCCTTGATTTGCGCCATGGGCATGACCTCGGATGCGCCGGGCCTCAAGCCTCGTCGCCCAGCGCGGCAAGCTGCTCGGCCTGGTGCTCGGCAATCAGCGCGCCCGTGAGCTCGTCCAGGTCGCCTTCCATGATCTGCTGCAGCTTGTACAGCGTCAGGTTGATGCGGTGATCGGTGACGCGGCCCTGCGGATAGTTGTAGGTGCGGATGCGCTCGGAGCGGTCGCCCGAGCCGATCAGGCTCTTGCGCTCGGCCGCCTCCTTGCTCTGGCGCTCGCGCATCTCCTTGTCTTTCAGGCGCGCGGCCAGCACCTGCATGGCTTTGTCCTTGTTGCGGTGCTGCGAGCGATCGTCCTGGCACTCCACCACCAGTCCGGTGGGCAAGTGCGTGATGCGCACCGCCGAATCGGTCTTGTTGATGTGCTGGCCGCCCGCCCCGCTGGCGCGGAACGTGTCGATGCGCAAGTCGTTCGGATTGATGACGATGTCCGACATCTCGTCGGCCTCCGGCATGATGGCCACCGTGCAGGCCGAGGTATGGATGCGGCCCTGCGCCTCGGTGGCCGGCACGCGCTGCACGCGGTGCGCGCCCGACTCGAACTTCAGCCGCCCGTACACGCCGTCGCCGTCGATGCGTGCGATCACTTCCTTGTAGCCGCCCAGCTCCGACGGGCTTTCCGACATCAGCTCCACGCGCCAGCCGCGCTGCTCGGCATAGCGCGTATACATGCGCAGCAGATCGCCGGAAAACAGCGCGCTTTCGTCGCCGCCCGTGCCCGCGCGGATTTCCAGGAACACACTGCGGCCGTCGTTGGGGTCGCGCGGCAGCAGCAGCACCTGCAGCTCCGCTTCCAGCGTTTCCAGGCGCGCGCGCCCGGTCTTGAGCTCCTCCTCCGCCATGGCCTTCATTTCCGAGTCCGACAGCATCTCCTGCGCGGCGGCCAGGTCGTCCTCGGTCCGTGTGAACGCCTTGAACGCTTCCACCACCGGCTCCAGCTCGGAGCGCTCGCGCGACAGCTTGCGGAAACGGTCCATGTCGGCGGCGGTTTCCGGTTCGGCCAACAGGGCGTCGACCTCGATCAAGCGGTGGCACAAGTGCTCCAGCCGGCTGCGCATGGAAGATTTCATGGAATCGGGAACAGAGAAAAAGAAGGTAAGCGGAAAGCGGGCGCCCAAAACGCGAACGCCCGCCGGGAGGCGGGACGCGGGACAGGATCGCTAACGGCGGGAATCGCGGCCGGGGAACAGGCGCGGCATCCAGGCAAGCAGCTGCTTGCGGTCCTCGCCTTCGCTGCGGTTGAGCGCCGCCAGCGGGCCGTGCAGGTACTTCTGGGTCAGGCCGTGCGCAAGCTGCTCCAGCACGGCCTCGGGAGATTCGCCGCGCGCCAGCAGCCGGCGCGCGCGCTCGAGCTCCGCCGGCGCGCACGTCTTCGCGGCCTGGTGCAGCCCCTGGATCACGGGCACCACCTCGCGCGACTGCATCCAGTGCATGAAACCCTGCACACGGGTCTCGATGATGGCCTCGGCCTGAACCACTGCCGCGCGGCGCGCGTCGGTGCCGGTCTGCACCAGGCGGCCCAGGTCATCCACGGAATAGAGATAGACGTCGTCCAGGCGGCCGACCTCGGGCTCGATGTCGCGCGGCACCGCCAGGTCGATCATCACCATGGGACGGTGGCGGCGCAGCCGCGTGGCCCGCTCCACCATCCCCAGCCCGAGGATGGGCAGCGAGCTCGCCGTACAGGACACGATGACGTCGAACTCCGACAGCCGCTCGGTAAGGTCCGACAACTTCATGGTGTTGGCCGAGAAGCGGTTGGCCAGCAGCTCGGCCCGCTCCACGGTGCGGTTGGCCACCACCATGCTGCGCGGCCGCTGCGCGGCGAAGTGCGTGGCGCACAGCTCGATCATCTCGCCCGCGCCGATGAACAGCGTGCGGGCCTGGCCCAGGTCGCCGAACACGCGCTCGGCCAGCCGCACGGCCGCCGCCGCCATCGACACCGAATGCGCGCCGATGGCCGTCTGCGAACGCACTTCCTTGGCCACGGAGAACGTGCGCTGGAACATCTGGTGCAGCAGCGTGCCCAGCGCGCCGGCCTCGCCGGCCGCGCGCACCGCGTCCTTCATCTGCCCCAGGATCTGCGGCTCGCCCAGCACCATGGAATCCAGCCCGCTCGCCACGCGGAACGCATGGCGCACGGCCTCGTCCTGCTGGTGGCGGTAAAGATGGGGATTCAGCGCGCCGGCATCCAGGTGATTGTGCTCGGCCAGCCACACCGGCAGCCGCTCGGCCACCTCGCCTTCGGCCGCGCAATAGATCTCGGTGCGATTACAGGTAGAGAGAATCGCCGCTTCGCGGACCGAACCGCCGAACGCCGCGCGCAGGCCCTCCAGCGCCGGCTTGACCAGATTGACGGGCATGGACACGCGTTCGCGTACCGAAACCGGCGCGGACGTGTGATTCAGACCGAAGGCAAGAACGGCTACCGACATGGGCAGGATTTGTAACAAGTCGACTGCTTGCGATTATACTCCCACGGGTTATCCCCAGCGTAGCGCCCGGTCCCACCGCGACCCTGCGTCGCACCCTGCCGTTCCTTTCTTCCAACACGGGTGCGCCCCCGATTCCGGCTCCGGCCGGCGACGCGCTCTGCGCCACCAACACGCCCGGCCCCGCCATCCTGGGGCGATGCGCAATCCATGCGCCATCCGCTGCCAGCCCTGCGCAATCTTTGCCCAACTCCCCTCCTTTTTTCACATCCGCGCCAAAAAGTCGCAGATTTCCGCCTGCCCGCGTGCACGGCCTCAAAATTTTGTGTATAGTTGCGGACTTCGTTGGCCTGGTAGCTCAGTCGGTAGAGCAGAGGATTGAAAATCCTTGTGTCGGTGGTTCGATTCCGCCCCAGGCCACCACGAATTCGATGCCCAGCTCTTTTAGCTGGGCATTTTCATTTGTGCGTCAAGGCGTCGATCCGGCAGCCTGCCATCCGGCCATGGTCATCGCGTGTCGATGCAGCCCAATAATGCCCTTGCGGGCTCGGGCGGAAAGGCTCGAATGCCCTTTCTTGCCGGGTCCGCCCTCGCCGGGCGTCACACACTCTCCCGCCGCTTCAAATAGCGTTGCGGCGTATCGCCCAGCGTTTCCCTGAACATCGAAATGAATGCGCTGGCGCTCCGGTAGCCGAGTTCACTGGCGACCGTCGACACCGACTCGCGGATGGCCAGCGTCAGCGGCAGGCTGCCCAGCCACGGCGCGTGATACTGCTCGGCCATGCGCCGTCCGCCGCCCTCGCCGAAAATGTGCTCGGCATGCCCGCACTGCGAGCAGATGTGGATGGCCATGTTCTCGACCACGCCGAGAATGGGCACTTCCACCTTCTGGAACATGCGCAGGCCCTTGCGGGCGTCCAGCAGCGCCACGTCTTGAGGCGTGGTGACGATGACCGCGCCCACCACGGGCACCTTCTGCGCCAGCGTGAGGGCCACGTCGCCAGTGCCGGGCGGCATGTCCACGATGAGGTAGTCCAGGTCGCGCCAGTTGGTCTGGCGCAGCAGCTGCTCCAGCGCCTGCGTGACCATGGGGCCGCGCCAGATGGCGGGCGCGTCGGCGTCGATCAGGAAACCGATGGAATTGGCCTGCAGCCCGTGTCCGGTCAGCGGCTCCATGCTTTTGTTGTCGAGGCTTTCGGCCGGCCCGAAATGCCCAGCATGGTGGGCACGCTGGGGCCGTAGATGTCGGCGTCGAGCACGCCCACGGACGCGCCCTGGGCAGCCAGCGCCAGCGCCAGGTTGACCGCCGTGGTGCTCTTGCCCACGCCGCCCTTGCCCGAGGCCACTGCAATGATGTTGCGCACGTTGGGCAGCGGCTTCAGGCCCTTTTGCACCGCGTGGGCCGCCACCTTCCAGCGCACGGCGACCTGCGCGCCCGGCACGCCCGCGGCATCCAGCGCGGCAACCGCGCCGGCCTCGCGCACGCGCTCGCAGTCCTGAGCGCTGGCCGGATAGCCGAGTTCCAGCGCCAGCGATACGCGCGCGCCCTCCACCTGGATGTCACGATCTTTTACAGACGCGGCCAGGTCCAGACCGGTTTCGGTGTCGCGCGCGGCGCGCAGCGCGGCGCGGATGGTTTCTATCGTTATACTCATGTCAACAAGGTTCCGTAGGCAGCGCGGCTTTTGCGTGCCGGTATGCCCTAAAGGATAGCGGATACGCGGGAACCTTTCGCTGCGTTTTGCATCCCACCTCCATGACCGATACTCTCTTTCGCTTCTTCCGTGCCGTCGCATTCGCCGTCCTGGGCCTGATCGGCATGGCCATGGCGCTGGTCTTCATGCTGTCCACGGCCATCGCCGTGGCGATCCTCTACGTGGTCGCCAAGGTGCGCGGCAAGCCGTTCGGCGTGCGCGCCTACTGGAGCCAGCGCCAGGGCGCCCGCTCCGGGCCGTTCCAGGCGGCTTCCGCCCCGTTCACGCCGCCCCGCGGCGACGTGATCGACGTCGAGGCGCTCGAAGTCCGCTGAGCGCCGCACCGCCGCGGCCAGTCCGCGGCTTGCGCCAGCCGCCTTCCCCATCCGCCAGGCCGGCCGCGTTCGCGCGCGCCGGCCTCGTTGCTTTCCGGCCCCGGGTTTCCCCGGGCGCGGGCGCGGCGCCGGTTGGCGCCATGCCCTAAAATGGCCGGCTCCCCCCCTTTTCAACCCTCAGACGGCAACCATGTCCCGTACCCTTTTCGTCACCACCGCCCTGCCCTACGCCAACGGATCTTTCCACATCGGCCACATCATGGAGTACATCCAGGCCGATATCTGGGTTCGTTCGATGCGAATGGCCGGGCACACGGTGCATTTCGTGGGTGCGGACGATGCGCATGGCGCGCCCATCATGCTGAAGGCCGAAAAAGAAGGCATCACGCCGCAGGCGCTGGTCGCCCGCTACGCGGCCGAGCGCCCGCAGTACCTCGACGGCTTTCACATCCGCTTCGACCACTGGCACTCGACCGACTCGGCCGAGAACGTGGCGCTGTCGCAGGACATCTACCGCGCCCTCAAGGCGCAGGGCCTGATCGAAACGCGCTCCATCGAGCAGTTCTACGACCCGGTCAAGGGCATGTTCCTGGCCGACCGCTACATCAAGGGCGAATGCCCCAAGTGCCACGCCAAGGACCAGTACGGCGATTCCTGCGAGGTCTGCGGCGCGGTCTATGCCCCCACCGATCTCATCAACCCATATTCGGCGCTCACGGGCGCCACGCCGGTGCTGAAGTCCTCCGACCACTTCTTCTTCAAGCTGTCCGACCCGCGCTGCGTGGAGTTCCTGCAGCAATGGACGGCGGGCTCCAACCGGGCCGGCGTGAAGCATCTGCAGTCCGAAGTGCTGGCCAAGACCCGCGAGTGGCTGGGCGCCGACGACGGGCAGGCCAAGCTGGGCGACTGGGACATCTCCCGCGACGCGCCCTATTTCGGCATCGAGATTCCCGATGCGCCCGGCAAGTACTTCTATGTGTGGCTGGACGCGCCCGTGGGCTACCTGGCTTCGCTGAAGGCGTACTGCGCCAGGCAGGGCATCGACTTCGACACCCTGCTCGACCCGCGGGGCGACACCGAGCAGGTGCACTTCATCGGCAAGGACATCATCTACTTCCATGCCCTGTTCTGGCCCGCCATGCTCAAGTTCGCCGGCCGCAAGACGCCCGACCAGCTCAACGTGCACGGCTTCATCACCGTCAGCGGCGAGAAGATGTCCAAGAGCCGCGGCACCGGCATCTCGCCGCTGCGCTACCTGGAGCTCGGCATGAACGCCGAATGGCTGCGCTACTACATGGCCGCCAAGCTGAACTCGCGCGTCGAAGACCTGGACTTCAACCCCGAGGACTTCATCGCCCGCGTCAACAGCGACCTGATCGGCAAGTACGTCAACATCGCCAGCCGCGCCGCCAGCTTCATCACCAAGCACTTCGACGGCCAGCTCGCCTATAGCGGCGACACCCAGGCCCTGGCGGCCGAATACGCGCAGCAGGCCGAGTCCATCCGCGCCGCCTTCGAGGCCCGCGAATACAACCGCGCGATCCGCGAGATCATGGCCTGCGCCGACCGCATCAACCAGGCGTTCGACACCGCGCAACCCTGGGTGCTGGCCAAGGGCATCGGCAGCGCCAACGCCGAGACGAAGGCGCGCCTGCAGGATATCTGCTCGCGCTCGCTGGCCGGCTTCAAGGCCCTGTCGGTCATGCTGGCGCCGGTGCTGCCGGCCCTGGCCGAACGCGTGGCGCGCGAACTCTTCGGCGCCGACTCGGAATTCACCTGGGCCGACGCCGCCGTGCTGCCGCAGCGCGTGGCGCCGTTCAAGCACCTGATGCAGCGCGTGGAGCCGCAGATGCTCGAAGACCTGTTCGAGCCGCCCGCCGCGCCCGCGGTGGTGCCCGGCGGCGAACCCCTGGCCGACACCATTTCCATCGACGATTTCGCCCGCGTGGACCTGCGCATCGCGCAGATCGTCAATTGCGAACACGTGGAAGGCTCCACGAAGCTGCTGCGCCTCACGCTGGACGTGGGCGAAGGCCGGCACCGCAACGTGTTCTCCGGCATCAAGTCGGCCTACGAGCCCGAAGACCTGATCGGCAAGCTGACCGTCATGGTGGCCAACCTGGCGCCGCGCAAGATGAAATTCGGCGTGTCCGAAGGCATGGTGCTGGCGGCCAGCCACGCCGACGAGTCGGTGGACGCGGGCATCTACGTGCTCGAACCCTTCCCCGGCGCCAAGCCCGGCATGCGGGTGCGCTGACGGCGCGGCCGCCCCGGCGAGGGCCTCCTTACAGGTCTTTGCTGGGCGCCAGCGCCGGGTCCAGGGAAACGCGTTCGTCGAACACGAAGCACTTGCCCTCGAAACCCGGCCCGCCGGTTTCCTCGAAGTATTTCAGGATGCCGCCATCGAGCTGGTACACGCGCTCGATGCCGGCCTCGCGCAGGTAGATGGCGGCCTTTTCGCAGCGGATGCCGCCGGTGCAGAAACTCACCACCGTCTTGCCCTCCAGTTCCGCGCGGTGCGCATCCACCGCGGCGGGAAACTGCGTGAAGCGGTCGATGCGCCAGTCGATGGCGCCGCGGAACGTGCCCTCGTCCACCTCGAACGCATTGCGCGTGTCCAGCATGACCACCGGCCGGCCCTCGTCGTCCGTTCCGCTCGACAGCCAGCGCGCCACCGTGCGCGCATCCACGCCCGGCGCGCGCCCGGCCTCCGGACGGATGGCGGGCCGGTCCATGCGGATGATCTCGCGCTTGATCTTCACGAGCATCTTGCGAAAGGGCGCCGCCTCGCTGTAGCTGAATTTCACTTCGAGGTCGGCGAACGCCGCATCCTGCCGCAGGGACGAAAGAAACGACTCGATGCCGCGCGCCGCGCCGGCGAGGAACAGGTTGATGCCCTCCCCGGCCAGCAGGATCGTGCCTTTGAGCTCCAGCGCGCGCGTCTGCTCCAGCAACGCGGCGCGGCGCTCGGCCAGGCGGTCCAGGGACACGAATTTGTAGGCGGCGATATTGACGACGGAAGCCATGGATTCAGCGTGCGGGCGAAAAACCGGGGATTTTAAAGCCCCGGCCGGCCGCTCTCAGCGCCGCACGATTTCCTGCTCGACCACGGCGTCCAGCACCCAGCGCGCCGCGGACGCATCGGCGGCGGGGTCGGGGTCGCGCACCTCGACCACGCGCAGCCGGTAGCGGATGCCGGGCTGGAACTGGAAGCCGGTGATCTCGCCATGCCAGAGCTGCCAGGGCTGGGAGGCGCTGTCGCGCACCTGGTAGCACAGGGCCCGGCCCGCGCCGGCGCTGCACGGCACGCGCTCCGAATTCACGTACACCAGCTTGGTCGGCCCCATCTGGCCGCCGGCCGCCGGATCGGCGCGGCGCCCGAAATCCAGCGTGTCGCCGCTGGCCAGCACGAGCGTCAGGCGCTGCGGATTGCCGGAGTTGTCGAACGCGCTGGCGGTGATGCGCGTGAGCCCGTCCAGGAAATCGCGCTCCAGCTTCATGTTCTGCGGCGCGCAGGCCATCATGGTGGCGACGGGACGGGCGCGCACGATGAGCAGGCCGTTGGCCACGGTATAGGGCGCGTTGTACTGGTTGCAGCCCGCGAAGCCCGCCACGCGCGGCTCGCCGCGGTCGCGGATGAATTCCAGCGTGAGCGGGCGGGAGTTGGAAGAGGGATGCGGAATGGGCCGCAGCGCGCCGCCCGGCAGGCTCCAGCGGGCCAGCTCCCAACCCGTCTGGGCGTAGGCGTCGGAGGCGGCGGCGGGCTGGTAGCGGGGATCCTGCGCGTGCCCGCCGCCCGGCGGCGAGGCGCAGGCTCCCAGGCCGATGACGAGAGCGCAGGGCGCGATCCAGCGCCGGCAGCGGAAAGCAACATAGGACACCTCCAGGAAAACCGCCGCGGCCGCCGGGGGCCGCGTTTCGTCGGCATTGTAGGCCGCATCGCGGCCGCCGAGCGCCGCGCGCGAACCGGCTGAAACCGATAGAAATGCCGGCGCGGCGGGCGTCAGGGCGTGGGAGGGTCTTGGCGGCGCACGAACTCCAGCACGTCGCCGCCGCGCAGGTTGAAAGTGAGGTGGCGCGGCGCTCCGCCGCTGTCCAGCGTGAACGTGTCGATCGTGGTCAGGGCGCGCAGGTAATCGGCCTCGAGGGTGGCGCGCTCCCGCGGCACGCACGCCATGCGCGTGGAAGCGGCCGGGGCGATGGAGAGCTTGCCGGCGTCCAGCCTGTAGCTGCCCATGTACTGGTTGCAGCCTGAGAAACCGTTGACGCGGTACTGCCTGGCCTGGGCCAGGAAGGTGAGGCGGATGGGCTCGCCGTTGTCGCCATGGGGAATGGCGCGCAGTTCGCCGCCGGGCCGCGACCAGCGCACCAGTTCCCAGGTGGTTTGGGCCAGAGAATCGGCGCTGCTGGCGGCATTGGCCGCGGCGGCGCCCTGGGCGCGCGCGCCGCCGCCCGTGGAGCCGGCGCAACCCGCCAGCACGGCGGCCAGCAGGCCGAGGCACAGCAGGCGCAGGCGCGAAGACAGAATACGAAGCATGGGCAGGAACTCCAAAAGAATGCGTCACCCTCAACTGTAACCGCTGCCGCGCGCCCTCCTTCCTACAACCGTAAACAAAAGCAGCATTAGGAAAAGGGTCCGATTTACTCCGGTGGCCCGTTCGTGCTGCGTCGTATGCCCCATGGCGGGCGCACGGAGCATGCGCGCAGAATCAATGCCAGACCACAAGCCGCCGACAGAGCGACACCGCGCCGGCACGTCCCTGCCGCACGTCCCGGCAGCGCGCCCGCCGCGGCGCGACCGGCAGGCATATCAATCGGAGACGCAGCGATGGGACTACTCAGAACATTACTCGCGCTTTCCGTCGTGCTCGATCACCTGGGCGCGGGCGCCACCGACTATCTCGTCGGCGGACGGCTGGCGGTGCAGCTTTTCTACGTGATTTCCGGCTTCCTGATTTCCTACGTGCTGATCGGCACGGACAGCTACCAGGGCGCCGTCGGCAAGTTCTATGCCAACCGGCTGCTGCGCCTGTTTCCCGTCTACCTGGCCGTGGCCGCCATGACCCTGGCCGCGCACCTTCTGAACGGCGGCGAGTTCTTCCGGTTCTATGACCATCTGCCGGCATCGGCGGAGGGCTTCCTGGCGCTGTCCAATCTTTTCATTTTCGGCCAGGACTGGCTGATGTTCTTCGGCGTCCGGAACGGCTCGCTGGTCTTCACGGGCAGCTTCGCGCACAGCGACATGCCGCTCTACCACGGCCTGCTCGTGCCGCAAGCGTGGACGCTGGGCGTGGAGATGACGTTCTATCTCGTCGCGCCCTTCATACTCGGGTCGCCGCGCCGGATGCTCGCGCTGCTGGCCGCGTCGCTGGCGCTGCGCGCCATCCTGATCGTCAACGGCATCGGCACGATAGACCCCTGGACCTACCGCTTCTTCCCGACCGAGCTTGCGCTGTTCCTGCTGGGCGCGCTGTCGCACCAGATGCTGCTGCCCCGCTATACGGCATGGACGCGGCGCTATCCGCGCCTGCCCGAACTGGGCGCC
Source organism: Achromobacter sp. DMS1 (assembly GCF_001270295.1). Classification (NCBI taxonomy): domain Bacteria; kingdom Pseudomonadati; phylum Pseudomonadota; class Betaproteobacteria; order Burkholderiales; family Alcaligenaceae; genus Achromobacter; species Achromobacter sp. DMS1. The sequence continues at coordinate 20,406 of NZ_LHSJ01000082.1, forward strand.
GCCGCGCTGCTCTGCTATGTGTTTGTGCACTTTTCCATCGGCATCCCCCACACCGTGCGCGACGCGCTGGCCGTCACGCTGGTCGTCCTGCTGCTGCCGCTGGCCTTTCTGTTCCAGGCCAGATACCGCTTCGACAAATCCGTGGGCGAGCTGAGTTATCCGATCTATATCTGTCACATGCTGGTCATCATGTTCTTCGACGAAACGCTCAATTCGTTTGAACGGTCGCAGCCGGCGCTCTTCACCGCGCTGGTGGTCGCCGGCTGTGTGGGATTCGCCGCGCTGCTGAACGCCTTCATCGCCGACCCCGTGGAGCGGCTGCGCAACCGGCTGCGCCCCCTGGAGAGAAAGGACGCGGCGGACACCCTCGCCCGGCCAGCCCGGCGCGCTGGCCGCGGGCGGCAGCCCAATGGGCTCTATACGCCGCGTCCCCTAGGCGGCCAGTACGAGTTCTATCTGCTGCTTTTCCTGTTCGGTCAGGCGCGAATAGGCCTCGTAGGAAATCGAGGCGAACGGCCATGGCGGCTCGGGACCGCCGGCCGCGCCGCCCCCGGCCGGCGCCTCCGCGCCGCCTTCCTGCATCGGGCCTTCTCCGGTGCTGAGCCAGGCCGGGCTGACGCGCAGCGCGCGCGTCAGCTTGATGAGGGCGTCGCTCGACGGCTGCCGGCGCTGCCCGCTTTCGTAATTGCCGATGGCGCTTTGCGAGAGTCTGCTGGCGGCCGCCAGGTCTTTTTGCGTCCATCCCTGGCGCATTCTCGCGGCGCGCAAACGCTGGCTGAACGTTTCTACTCGATCGACTCGAGACATTTGTGCTTTGGTTCTTGGGTTCAATCCGGAATGTCCGGCCCCCCCGCATGCCGCTGGCGGGCGCCAAAGTTTAGGCTGGTTTGGCCCGCGGATAGCGGGAAACAATGTATCGGCGGCCTGCCTCGCCGGGGACGGAACGGCGGAATAAAACAGCGCTCAATGGGGTTTAGCCGTGGCCGGCGCGGAATGTCTGTTACCGCAAGAAACCGAAGAAACGTATCTTCACAAATAAACACAGCCGTGTTTCAATAATCACGGACGTGAAATTCAGACGATGCCGCGCCCGCCGCGCCACCCTGCCTGCCGATATCGTGCATACGGCCTACAGCCCGGACGGCGAGATCCGCGCTCGCCCCATCGAGCCGTCCGCACTCGAACAACATCGCCAGGCGCCGCGCCCGCCGCCTGGCGCGACGCCAAAGGAAGCATGACGCACCACACATACGGCCCCTCCTGTCCGCCTGCGCGGGCGGGAACCGTTTGCCCCGGTCCGGCGCGCGCCCTTCATCCATCCGAAGCCCGGCATGGCGCCAAGGAAGGCACCGAATGAACAACCTGCTGGATGTTCTTCTGCTCGGCAACAACGAAGACCGGCATGCCAGGCTGGCCGACACGCTGTCCCGGCTGGGCTTCAGCATCCGCGTCAGCCCGGATCTCCCCTCCTTCTACGAGAATTATTTCCGGCAGCCCAGCCCGCTCGTGGTGCTGAACGCGCCGCTGCCCGACATCCACAATGCCGCCGTGCGCCTGCGCGCCTCCGATCGCGGCGTGGGCATCGTGGCCGTTGCCGCCTTTCCCGATTCCGACAGCCGCGTGCGCACACTGCTTTGCGGCGCGGACGCCTGTCTCGCGGCCGACGTGGACGGCCTGGAACTGGCGGCCGCCCTGCAGGCGCTGCTGCGCCGCGGCGCCAGCCCAGATGCGGGCGAAGCGGCCGCCGAAGCGAAAGACGAAGGCCAGGCCGCCGGCCCCTGGCGCCTGGCCAACAAGGGCTGGACCCTGGTCGCGCCGTCGGGCCACGAATTGGGCCTCACCACGGGCGAGCGCGATTTCCTGTGCCGCCTGGCGCGTGCTCCCGACCGCAAGGTCAGCCGCGACGCGTTTGGCGAGCACGCCGAAGACGGCGACGCCCCGGGCACGCGCCTGCGCTTCCTGGACGTCATGGTCAGCCGGCTGCGGCGCAAGGCCGCCGCGCACGCGATGATGCTGCCGATACGGGCCGTGCACGGATGGGGGTACATGTTCGCCGCCGACATCGTGCTGGATGCCCGGCCGGCGCAAGCCGCCAACGAAGCCAGCACGCACCAGGAAAAAAGACCGCCGGCGCAGCGTCGCCCGGCCGTGAAGAACGGGTGAGCGCCGGGCGCGCGCGGCCCGCCCGGGGCCGGGTCAGTCCGCGCTCAGCATTTCGCTGACCAGCGCCACGTGCGCCCGCTGGCGGGCCGGCAGATTCACTCTCTCGGGTTCGCCCAGCATCGTCATGACCAGGGCGTGCACCAGCGGAGACAGCAGCAGCCAGGGATGCGCCGCCACGACGCCGTTGCCGCACAGGCCGCGCCGGCGCGCGCCCTCGATCAGCCGGCTGACGTCGCGCTGCTGCGCGTCGGCGGCCGCCCTGCGCCAGCGCGCCGCCAGGTGCGGCACCCTGCCGCTTTCGGCCAGCAGCAGCCGCAGCATGCAGGCGATGTCGGGGCGCGCGAGGCTGGCGTACAGGTGCGACACGATGCGCTCGGCCAGCTCCTGCCGGGTGGCCGCGCCGTCGAGCAGCGCGTCCACGTCCAGCGGCGCGGGATGGAGATGGCGGACGAGCAGGGCCTCGAACATTTCCTCCTTGCTGGAAAAATGCGCGTACACGCCGCCCTTGGAAAGGCCGGCCCGCTGCGCGATGGCGTCCATGCGGGCGCCGGCATAGCCCGACGCCGAGAACTCCAGCAGCGCCGCATCCAGTATCTGCCCGATCCGCACGGACGACGGCAGCCGCCGCCGCTGCATCTCCATAATGTTTCCCTTTGGCGTTGAGTCTTTCGGCCATTAGAAACCGACCCGCCGGTCGCTAACTTGACCTGCGTCAAGGAAAAACACGCTGCGGTGCGGAATAATGAAGCCATCGTAAGGGCCGCGGCGCCCGCCTGGCGGCCATGAGCCGGCGGGCGCTGAGTGTGTTCGGTTCCAAGGAATAAAGGCGCATGACGATCCTCGCAACACGACTTTCTACCCGGCAACCCCAGCGCTGGCGGTCCTTGTCTTTATAGGCCTTGCGCTTCCACTCGGTGGAGGGCAGCACGCCGCGCCGCTCGCCTTCCAGGTCGATGCCGGTGATCTGGCCGAAGCCGAACTGCTTGGTGAAATCGTGCAGCGCGTTCACGCCGATTTCGGGCCCCAGCGAGTAGAAATACGTAT
>NZ_LHSJ01000083.1:0-14720 GCF_001270295.1 Achromobacter sp. DMS1
CCGTCCTCGACCCGCAGCGGGCCGGTTGCGGGCAGGCCCGCGCCCAGCGCCGCGATGCGGCCGTCGCGCACGAGCACGTCCACCGTGCTCCCGCCCAGCGGGCGCACATTGCGAAGCAGCAAGCCGCTCGCTGGACGACCTTCGCGCCGCGCACGGCGGTATTCGCCCCTGGAGCTGTCCGGCAACGTCATGCCGAGGTCAGACCTTGGGAGGTTCGATCCAGAAGAAACGCTCGCCCTGGCGGATCATGTCCGCCACCCCTTCGGGAGCCAGGCGGTAATCGGTGCCCATGAGCGTGGCCCCGCCGTCTTCATGAATGTGAATGACGGCCAGCGGGTCGTTGGCCATGGTGTACCAGTAGTACCCGGGTTTGAGATCGTGCGGTGAAGTCGTAGTCATTCGTCGAGTATACAAACAACGCGCCGCCCGGCGCGGGGCCCGCGCCCGGGGGCGCAGCAAAAATAACGCGGAGACGGACACGATGCTTATGACGCGTCATACTCTGCGTTCCGCCGGGCCCAGACACGCGTACGCGGCGCGTCCGGCGAAACGCATAGCGGATATGCTCGTGCTGCGTTATCGACGAGAGGGGGGTGACGTTCCAATGAAGAGGCAGGCACTTCAGTTCAGCGAACCGCTCAAACAGGCGATATTGGACGGGCACAAAGTGCAGGCCCGCCGCATCGTCAAGCCGCAGCCGTCCAAGCCGACGACGGCCTGGTTCGCCGATGCCTCCGATTCGAGCCGCTGGATCGCCATGGGGCCTGCCGACGGCTGCGCCGAACTGCGCCGCACCTCCAACTGGATCACCTGCCCTTTCGGCAAGACAGGCCAGAGCATCGAGCTCGAGGACGAAAACGGCGTGCGCTTTGCCACGGCGGTGGTGGTGGGGGTCCGCATCCAGCGCCTGCAGCAGCTTACCGAAGCGGACGCGCGCGCCGAAGGCACGCAGGCCATCTACCAAAGCAGCGCCCTGCTGCCGGGCGTGCCCCTGCTGACGGCCTTTGCCATCAACTGGTGCGAGCGCTATGGCGCGCATGCCTGGGCCGCCAATCCCTGGGTCTGGGTGGTGGAATTCCGGCGCCAGCATCCCGGCACGGCCCCTGATTTCTGAAGATGCGGTTTTCCCGCCGGCGTTGGTTACCAGATGAAACTTCGCCGTCGAGGCCGGGCCCGAACCGCCGGATTTCAGTTGATTTCAAACCGGGGGTTTCCAGAGTGACGGACACCTGACGCAATGCAGCAAGCTGCCGGGATTCATTCGGGGGACGGTTGCGGATTGTCGCCATTGGGCCCGGGGCGCTTACGATCGGCGGGCGTGAAAACCGCGAAAATACGCCCATCGATACTCAACTTTGCTGCGTCAGCAGCAGGCAGGTGCAAGATGAAGAAGTGGCTGATAGCCGGCGCGGGCGCCGCGGCCATGCTGATTTCGGGGGTTGCGTCCGCCCGGGTGGACGTGGGCATCTCGATCGGCGTGCCGGGAATCGTGTATCCCGCGCCCGTCTACGTGGCGCCGCCTCCGCCGGTCGTCGTTGCCCCGCCGCCGCCCGTTTACTACCGGCCGGCGCCGGTTTATGTGGCGCCGCCGGTCGTGTACCCCGCGCCGGTATATTACGGCGGACGCCCCCACTGGCATGGCCACCGCCCTCCGCACGGGCATGGCCGGGGCTGGGGCCCTCCGCCTCCGGGATACCGCGGCGGTCCGCACCGGCACTGAACCGGCGCTCGTTAATACATTAACCAGCATGCCCGGATACCGCCTGGCATGCCGCAAAGCAAAAAAGCGCTCAACTTGAGCGGCTTTTTTGCTTTGCGGCGCGTAGCCGGCGCACCGCATCCGCCGATTATGCGACGGGCGTGCGTCCGACCTTGTCGGCGGTTTCGGCCGCAGGCTTGCGCAGGGTTTTGGGGGCCTTGCCGTCCACGGCAAGGCGGGGGGGTTCCTGGATCAGGTCGATCCAGCGGCGCGGCGTGCTCGACGCGCGCCACCAGCCATTATGCGGACGCATGGGCAAACTCCGGTTCACCGTTGAAACGAACCCCGTTGATGCCATGGAAAAGCTGCTCGCTCTCGCGCTGCGCCTCGTCCAGGCTGGCAAAGGGGCGCTGGCCGGGCACGGTCCAGCATTTTTCCGGCGCGTTCATGCCGACGCGGCGGGTCCATATTTGCACGCGATATCCCTGGCCGTCTTCGCGGGCCACGGTGCATCTCACGCGAAAATCTCCGATCATTCTTGAAGTCATGGACAAACTCCTTGTTATATAAGCTGAATGAAGCGTGTCGAACACATTGGTATTGTGCCGCAACTATCCGGCCCCACTTCCCGGATTACACACTTTCTAACATCAGAATCAGGGCTTTTACGCAAAATCAGATTAACTGCCAAACGCGACAGAAATATGGCTAATGATAAAAAAAAGCGGAACCCGAGGGTTCCGCTTTTTTATCGTCCATAAGGCCGATGGACAAACGGGCCGGTTCAGGGCTTGAGCACCTCGACCCCGCCCATGTAGGGCCGCAGCGCCTGCGGGACGCGCACGCTGCCGTCGGCCTGCTGGTGGTTTTCGAGCACCGCGACCAGCGCCCGGCCCACGGCCAGGCCGGAGCCGTTCAGGGTGTGCACGAACTCCGGCTTGCCCTGCGCGTTGCGGAAACGCGCCTGCATGCGGCGGGCCTGGAAGGTTTCGCAATTCGACACCGAGGAAATCTCGCGCCAGGTATTCTGCGCCGGCAGCCAGACCTCCAGGTCGTAGGTCTTGGCCGAGCCGAAACCCATGTCGCCGGTGCACAGCAGCACCACGCGATACGGCAGTTCCAACAACTGCAGCACACGCTCGGCGTGGCCCACCATTTCTTCCAGCGCCTCGTAAGAGCGCTCGGGGTGCGTGACCTGCACCATTTCCACCTTGTCGAACTGGTGCTGGCGGATCATGCCGCGCGTATCGCGCCCGCCGCTGCCGGCCTCGGAGCGGAAGCAGGGCGTGTGGGCGGTGAGCTTCATGGGCAGCGCCTCGGCCGGAAGTATGGCGTCGCGCGCCACGCTGGTCAGCGTGATCTCGGAGGTGGAGATGAGGTACTGGTCTTCGCGCACATAGGCCTTGCCGTGTTCGTCGACCTTGGGGTCGTCGTCGCCGCCGCCCTTGGACACGGCGAACATGTCGTCCTTGAACTTGGGCAGCTGGCCCGTGCCGTACAGCGTCGAGGCGTTGACGATATAGGGCGTGTAGCACTCGGTGTAGCCGTGCGTGCCCGTCTGCAGGTCGAGCATGAATTGCGCCAGCGCGCGATGCAGGCGCGCGACGGGGCCGCGCATGAACGAGAAGCGCGCGCCCGAGAGCTTGGCCGCGGTGTCGAAATCCAGGCCCAGCGGTTCGCCCAGGGCGACATGATCGCGTGGCTCGAACCCCAGCGGCGGCGGATTGCCGTCGGGGCCGGCCTCGGCGGGCAGCCAGCGGCGCACCTCGACGTTGTCGTCGCCGATTCGCCCACCGGCACGCTGGCGTGCGGCAGGTTGGGCACCGACATGAGCAGTTCGGCCAGCGGCTGCTGCAGCGCGGCCAGCTCGTCCTCGAGCTGCTTCAGGCGCACCGGCACGGCTTGCGACTCGGCCATGACGGCGCTGGCGTCCTCGCCCTTGGCCTTGAGCTGTCCGATCTGCTTGGCCAGCGCGTTGCGCCGGGCTTGCAGGGACTCGGTTTCGGTCTGGACGGCCTTGCGGCGGGACTCCAGGTCGTTGAACCGTTCCGTGTCGAAGGACACGCCGCGGGTCTTGAGGCGGTCGACGACGGTTTGCAGGTCTTTGCGCAGCAGTATCGGGTCTAGCATGGTGATGTCGGTGAGGTTGCGGAAAGCAACGGGCGCGGCCCGTTACCGTTTCCTGGCGCGTTCCTGGGCGTCCAGTTCGCGCAGGAAGGCCAGCTTTTGCTGGATTTTAGCCTCCAGGCCGCGATCGGTCGGGCGATAGAAGGAAGGGTTCATGCCATCCGGGAAATACCGCTCGCCGGCGGCGTAGCCGTGCGGCTCGTCGTGCGCGTAGCGGTAGGCCTTGCCGTGGCCCAGCTGTTTCATGAGCTTGGTGGGGGCGTTGCGCAGGTGGATGGGCACCGGCGCGCTGCCATGCTCGGCGGCAAACTTGCGGGCGGCGTTGTAGGCGTTGTAGACGGCGTTCGACTTGGCGGCGCAGGCCAGGTAGACCACCGCCTGGGCCAGCGCCAGCTCGCCTTCGGGCGAACCCAGGCGTTCGTAGATGTCGGCGCCGTTGAGGGCCAGCTCGGTGGCGCGCGGGTCGGCCAGACCGATGTCTTCGATCGCCATGCGCACCACGCGGCGCGCCAGGTACCTGGGATCGGCGCCTCCGTCCAGCATGCGGCAGAACCAGTAAAGCGCCGCGTCCGGGTCGGAGCCGCGCACGGATTTGTGCAGGGCGCTGATCTGGTCGTAGAACGCGTCGCCGCCCTTGTCGAAGCGGCGCAGGTTCTGCGACAGCGAGGTTTCGAGCCAGGCGGCGTCCACGGTGCCGCGGCCCGCGGCCTGCGCCGATTCGGCCACCACCTCCACCGCGCTGATGAGGCGGCGCGCATCGCCGTCGGCCCACGCGGCCAATTGCTCGCGGGCCTGCTCGTCCATGCTGATGCGCGCGCCCTCTTCGGCGTCTTCGTTGAGGGCCTGCAAAGCGCGGTCCACCAGTTGCAGCAGTTCTTCCTGCGTGAGCGATTGCAGCACGTACACGCGCGCGCGCGACAGCAGGGCGGAATTGACCTCGAACGAGGGGTTCTCGGTGGTGGCGCCGATGAAGGTGAACAGCCCGCTCTCGACATAGGGCAGGAAGGCGTCCTGCTGCGACTTGTTGAAACGATGCACCTCGTCCACGAACAGAATGGTGCGGCGGCCCTGCCCCTGCGCCACCTGCGCGGTGACGACCGCGTCGCGGATGTCTTTCACCCCGCCCAGCACGGCCGAGATGGCGATGAACTGGGCGTCGAAGCCGTCGGCCATCAGCCGGGCGAGCGTGGTCTTGCCCACGCCCGGCGGCCCCCAGAAAATCATGGAGTGCGGACGGCCGGACTCGAAGGCCACGCGCAGGGGCTTGTCCGGGCCCAGCAGGTGCGACTGGCCCACCACGTCGGAAAGCGTGCGCGGCCGCAGGCGCTCGGCCAGCGGCACATAGGGCCGGTGCTTGGGGTCGGCCGCAAAGAGATCGTTGCTCATTGACAGCAGATGGGGGGAAAAGGCGGGAAATTCAAGCCGCTATTACACCATGGGCGGCGTCCCGGCCGCCGGCGGTCAGGCCAGCTCCGGCGGGCCGAACCGTCGGTTGGCCAGCGCGGGCAGCACTTGCGGGCATGGTCCAGGCGCTGCCTGTCGATGTCGGCCAGCAGCAGCACGGGCGCTTCGCCGGCCCGCGCCGTGACCACGCCCAGCGGATCCACCACCATGCTGCAGCCAATGTTGCGTTCGCCGCATTCTCCCGTGGCCACCACGTAGCAGGTGTTTTCCAGGGCCCGCGCCGTGACCAGCACTTCCCAGTGGTGCTCCTTGAGCGCGCCCCGCACCCAGGCGGAGGGCAGCACCAGCACGTCGGCCCCGTCCAGGGCCAGGCGGCGGGCCAACTCGGGAAAGCGCACGTCGTAGCAGGTCATGAGGCCGACCTTGAAGCCGTCCACCTCCACCAGCGGCGGGATCTCGTCGCCGGCGGTGACGTTGGCGGATTCCTTCATGTTGAAGGCGTCGTACAGGTGCAGCTTGCGGTAGCGCGACAGGATCCGCCCATCGCGCAGCGTGACGAGGGTGTTCCAGACCCGACTCTCGCCGGTGGGCACGTGCACGCAGAACATGGTGGTGAGCGACGGCGTCGCGCGGCTGGCCTCCAGCAAGCGGGTCACGAAGGGGCCGTCCAGGGGCTGCGCGGCTTTCAGCACGATCTGCGGATCGGTGATATCGCGCGCCAGCACGCCTTCGGGCAGCACCAGCAGCCCCGCGCCCGCGGCGCACGGCGCGCGCCATGAGGTCTGCGCAGACCTGCGCGTTTTCTTCCCAGACTCGGCTGACGGCGAACTGGCCCAGGGCGACTTTCAGCATGGCGGTTCCTCGTAGAAGCATGCGCGGGCGGCGCCCCGCGTCGATGCGGCTATTGTCGCGCGATCGGCGGGGTCTGTGCGCCCCGGGGCCATGCGGACGCTGGAAGAAGCCGCGCACAGGTCCTAGGGGTTAGTCCCAACTGCTGTCTGTAAATTATTTTCAAGATAATCTCCAACATCAGCGTCTGATTGAATAATTTTTCAAGACACGCCGAGGCAGACATGACAAAGGGCGCCCCTTCCACTCCCGCTGTACCGCTGGATCCCGACGGCAAGGGCCTGGGCGCGTTTCCGCCCGCCTGTACCACGGCCGGGGCGGCCGGCCTCGGCTGGAATCTCCTGGCCGAGGACGTCAGCCTGCCCGTGGCCGTGCTGTACGAAAGCCGCGTGCGCCACAATCTCGCGTGGATGCAGCGGTTCATGGAAGCCTACCGCGTCAAGCTCGCGCCGCACGGCAAGACCACCATGAGCCCGGCGCTCTTCCAGCGCCAGATCGACGCGGGAGCCTGGGGCATCACGCTGGCCACGGCCCCGCAGACCCAGGCCGCCTACCGCCACGGCATCCGCCGCGTAATCATGGCCAACCAACTGGTGGGCAAGGCCAACATGGCCATCATCGCGCAGTTGCTGCGCGACCCCTCGTTCACCTACTTCTGCATCGTCGACTCCGCGACCAACGCGGCGCAGCTGGGCCGCTATTTCGGCGACCAGGGGCTGACCCTGCCCGTGCTGATCGAGCTCGGCCCGCCAGGCGGGCGCACCGGCGTGCGCGAGCCGGCGCAACTGCGCGAGGTGGCCGCGGAAATCGCGCGCTGGCCCGCCCTGGCCCTGGCGGGCGTCGAAGTCTACGAGGGCGTGCTGCAAGAAGAACCGGACATCCGCGCCTTCCTGCGGCGCGCGGCCGACGCCTGCGCGAACTGGCCGCCGCCGGGCGCTGCGCCGCAATGGTCCGGCGCTGATCTCCGGGGCGGGCTCGGCGTGGTTCGACGTGGTGGCCGAAGAATTCTCGCAGATCGACATCGGGGCCCCGCTGGACGTGGCGCTGGCGCCCGGGCTGCTATCTGTCGCACGACGTGGGCATCTACCGGGTGGCCACCTGCGGCCCGTGCGCGTAGCGCACCAGTTGCCCATCCACATCCATCAGGAACTGCGTGATGCTGCTGTCCATCTCCACCGGCCGGATCGACACGCGGAACTGCGGCGTGACGCTGCCGGCCGAAAAATAGACATCGCGGATCACGGCCGCGCGCTGGAAGGCGTCGAGCACGGGCGAGGTCTTGCCCGGCGTGCCGTCGATGCCCGGCTTGAAGCGCCAGCGCGGCCCTGACACGTCGATCTGCGTCGCCAGCCGCCGCTGGAAGTAATCGTCCATCATGCCGGTGCCCGGCGCGAACAGGCGCGCCATGTCGTTGGGCGCCACGTCGCGCGTGGAAGCGGGCGCGAAGGGATAGCGCCCCGCGATGGACTGGCGGCAGAACAGGCCGATGGTAGCGGCCACCTCGTCGTTGAGCTGCTCCTGCACCACGCCCGACACCTCGCCCGAGGCGCTCACCGACAGGCCGTGAGCAGGTCGCGCACCGGCTCGGGCATGCGGCCGCCTTCGGCGCGCAGCTTGGTCACACGTCGGAGCTGGGCGCCGGGTTGCGCTGCGCAGCGCCGCGTCCGAGGCGGTCAGGTAGGTGTACAGCTCGTTGATGAGACCGGTGGTGTTGGCGATCGGCGACATGCCGTTGGCGTCCGGCTGGGCCAGGCGGCGGTACGAATCGAAATGCTGGTCCACGATGGTTTCGAGCTTGCCCTCGGACGCATCGGCGCGCGTGCCGCCGGTCGGCCCCACCGGCCCGAACAGCTGCTCCAGCGTCTCGCGGGTGCTGCTCACCCGGCTCCTGGCCTCGTCCACCAGCGAGCGCGCGCCGCCTTCCTGCTCGCGCAGCAGCGTGGTTTCGCGCGCCACGCCCTGCACCAGCTTCACCAGCGGCGAATCCGGCGCGGACAGCGTGCGCGAGGTCTGGATGCTCTGCAGCAGCGAAGAGCTGGGCGCGAGCTTGATGTCGTTGAGATAGGCGTCCCAGGTGGCCACATAGTCGTTCAGGTAGAGCCGCCGGATGTCGTTGACCAGCGTGTCCTGCCCCGCCCGTTCGCGCAGGCTGCCCGGCTCGATGCCAAGCACCCAGGCATCGTCGGCGCGCAGCCGCTCGGCCACCTGCCCCACCCGCGTATTGAACACCTTCCAGTAGCCGTCGTAGCTGTACAGCGAGGGAATGCCCTGCGTGAGCGGCTTGCCGCTTTTGCGCGTGAACACCGCCCCGGCCTGCGGCCCGGCCAGCGTCACCACCGTGGTCTCGGGCGCCTTGGAGCCGCCGATCAGCAGGCGCCGCAGCCGGCTGTAGGAACGCTGCGCCAGCGTGTAGCGCGCCAGTTGCTCGCGCGCCCTGGCCACCAGCGCCTCGTCCTTGGGGAACGGCGAGACGATGACCTTGCCCTGCACCAGGTTGCGCAGGTGCAGCGACATCATGTCGTACTGGCGGCGCGTGTAGCCTTCGGGCAGCGTCTTCTGCATGTCGGACAGCAGCCAGGCGTGCATGAAGTCGGCATCGTAGTGGTCCGGCTCGTACAGCATGAGGTAGGCGCGCAGGGCCTCGTAGCCGTATTCCAGGTCGTCGGGCGAGGCGTTGCGCAGCGCCGACTCCACGCGCCGCGCAACCTGAGGCAGCAGCACCTGGTCCAGCGTATTGCGGTAGACGCCCTGCGCCGCGGCATACATCTTCTCGCCCTGGTACAGCCCGAAGCGGTAGCCCAGCGGCGGCGAGTGGATGTCGAAGTCCGCCCCTTGCGGCAGATACCAGAGCGCGTCCAGGAAAGGCATGAGGCCCAGCACGTCGCCGGCCTGGGTGATTTTCAAGTCCTTGCCCAGCTTGTCGGCCACCGGCACACGCCGCTCGATCTCGGCCAGGTAGCGCGAATTGTTGCCATAGCTCACGAACCATCCGGCGAGCAGCCCGACCAGCAGCAGCGTGATGAGCCCGTAGCCCGCCCAGTGCAGGCGGCGGTAGCGCCGCTCCCAGCGCAGGTTGCGCCCGGCCAGCCCCGCTTCCTTGAAGATCACTTCCTGCAGCAGGTTCTTCAGGAAGAAGCTGCGCGCCTCGCCTGCCGGCGCCTGGGTCTCCAGCCGGTTGTCCAGGCGCAGGTAGCGCCGCAGGCTGCCGGTGACCTGGTCGAAGGTTTCGCCTTCGTCCTGCGTGCCGCTGGTGAAGTACACGCCGCGCGGCACCAGCCGGGCCTCGTAGCGCGTGGCCGAGAACACGTCGCTCAGGAACTGGCCCAGCACGTTCTGCAGACTGGCGAACTGCTGCGGCAGCATGTAGGCCAGCGCCCGGCCGGCCTCGTCGTGCTGCGCGGCCAGCACCTCGGGCAGCGCGTCGTCCAGGCGGCGCTGCAGCAGGCGGTACTCGGCATGGAAAGCCTCGTACAGGTCGAAGCCCTCTTCCTGCGAGCGCGCATAGGGCAGCGTGAAGCCCCACACCTGCTCCAGATCCTCCCGACCGAAGGACTGGAAATAAGCCTCGAAGCCGGCCAGCAAGTCCACCTTGGTCACCAGCACATAGACGGGGAACTGGATGCCGAGCTGCTCGCGCAGCTCCTGCAGGCGCTTGCGCAGCACCGCCGCATGCTGCACCCGCTCCGTATCGGAGGCCGAAAGCAGGTCGGCCACGCTGACGGTCAGAATGGCCCCGTTGATGGGCTGGCGGCCGCGAAAACGCGACAGCAGCCCCAGGAAGCCTTTCCACTCGTTCTCGTCGCCGATGGGGTCGCTCTCATGCGTGGTGTAGCGCCCCGCCGTGTCGAGCAGCACCGCGTCGTCGGTGAACCACCAGTCGCAATTGCGCGTGCCGCCCACGCCCCGCAGCCCGACCTTGCCGTAGCGGTCGGCCAACGGGAAATTCAGGCCCGAATTGACCAGCGCCGTCGTCTTGCCCGAACCCGGCGCGCCCACGAACACATACCAGGGAAGCTGGTACAGATACTGGCGCGAAAAGCGCGAGAAGAACCCCGGCCGCTCGCCATGCTCGAAGCGCGTGCGGCGCAGCAGCTCCACCGCCTCGTCGAAGCGCTCTTGCAGCTCGCGCACCTCGGGGTTGACGGGCTCCTTGGCCTCTTCGCGCTTGGCGGCGGCGGGCCGGCGCAGCTGCCCCAGCAGCTGGGCGTTCAACCGGCCCTGGCGCCACTTGCGCCACAGAATGCGCAGCAGCGACCTCGAACAGCGCGACGAATTCAGGCCCGCCCGCGCGGCGGCCGGCTCCAGCGGCCGCCACTGGCCCACGGCGAGCAGCGGCCCCGCCACCCAGATCAACAGCGACAGCGCCACCAGGCCCAGGAAATTCCACAGGCCGCGGCTCATCAGGAAACCGAAGAAGGTATGGATCATTGCGCCGCTCCTTCCACCGTGGACGAGCGCGGCACGGGCGGCACCAGCAGCGTGATTTCCACGCGCCGGTTGCGGGCGCGGTTGGCGGCGGTGTCGTTGGGCGCCACCGGGTCCGCATCGCCCCGGCCCTCCGGCGCGCACGCGCCTGGATCGTCCAGGCGTTTTTCCAGGATCTCCTTGACCGCGTCGGCGCGGGCCTGCGACAGGTGCCAGTTCGACGGGAAGCGCGCGCCGCGGCTGGGAATGTTGTCGGTATAGCCGCTCACGAGAATGCTGCCCTCCGTCTCGCGCAGCGCGTCGGCGACGCGCGCGAGCACCGGCAGATAGCGTTCGCGCACGTCGGCCGCGCCGAATCGAACAGGCCGTCGCCGCGCAGCACCACCACGCTGCGGTCGGCCTCGTCGCGCACCGTGACCAGGTCTTCGCGGATTTCCGGCGCGAGGAATTCGGCCAGGCGCGGCTTGGGCGCCGGCTTGGCCGCGGGCGCCCGCGCCAGTTCCAGGCGCGCGTCTGCACCGCGCCGACCGCGGCGAACGCGCTGTCCGACACCGAGCCCAGGCGCCACGTCAGCCCGAAATAGGCTGCCAGGGCCAGCGCGCCCGCCAGCGCCGCGAACACCCAGAGCGGCACCGGCCAGGCGCGCGTGGCGACCTGCGCGGGAATGTCGCGCCAATGCGGCGACAGCTCGCGCGGATATTCCCCGCGCGCGCCGCGCAGGATGCGCAGCAGCCGCTGGCGCAGGGTTTCCAGCTGCGAGCGCCCGTTGTCCAGCACGCGGTAGCGCCCCTCGAAACCGAGCAGGAGGCAGTAGTACAGCAGCTCCAGCAGGTCCAGGTGATGGCTGGGATTCTGCGACAGCTTGGCCAGCAGTTGGAAGAACTTCTCCCCGCCCCAGGTTTCGTTGTGGAAGGTCACGAGCAGGCTGTGCGCGGACCACACCCCGCCGCCGCCCCAGGGCGTGAGCCGCGCGGCCTCGTCCAGCGCCGTGCACAGGCAGTAGCGCGCGCCCAGGATGGTTTCGTTGGGGATGCCGGCCTGCTGCGCGCGCAGCTCGAACTGCCGCACCTCATCCACCAGCTGCTCGCGCAGCATGGCGGGGGAAGGATGGGAGGCCGTATTGCGGATCTGCGGCACGAGGTCCAGCAGCGGATTGGCGGCCGCCACCAGCGGATTGCTGCCGCTGATGACGTACTCGCCGCTGCGGTGCCACGGCCCTTCGCCGCGCGCGGGGCCGGGAAAGGGCGAATCGAGAATGGCGTCGGTTGTCATATTGGGTCATCTCAGCGCCGGCGCGCCCGCGGAGGGGGGCCGGCAGGGGCGGTCAGTCGCGCAGCGCCCAGAACTCCATCGAGAGTCCGGGAAATTCGCCGGCCAAATGCATGGCCATGGCGCCGGTGCGCTCGAGCTGCTTCCAGAAATCGCCGCTCTTGTCCAGTTCGAAATAGACGTGCCCGGCGTTGTACGGAATCTGCCGGGGCGCCACCGGAAGCGTGCGCACCGTCACGCCGGGAAGCTGCAGGTGGACGAGATCGCGGATGCGGTCCACCGGGCCGATCTTGACCTGCGCCGGAAAACGCGCGGACACCACGTCGCGCGGCAGGTCCGCGTGCACGGCCAGCACGAAGGCCGCCGTGCGCAGCAGTTCCACGTCCGGGATCTGCGCCACGCGCACGCCCTGGCCGCGGTCCTGCAGCGGAATCTGGATGGCGTGCTGCTCCAGCACCACCGACAGCGAGCGGCGCAGCTCCTGCATCAGCGGCAGGAACGTAGCCCGCAGGTCGTCGTGCCGGTATTCCGGCAGCACGCGCGGACGCCGCTCCTCGGTGGTGTAGGTGGCCAGGTCGCAGGCCAGCATGAGCCAGTCGTGGAACACGCGCTCCGGGTGCGTGCCCGGCGCCTGCCGCGCGTGCCAGAGCGCGCCGGTGTAGCGGTTGACGGTTTCCAGCAGCAGGAAGTCGGCCACTTCCGACACACCGCCCCGGCCGGGCTGCGCCAGGCGCTCGTGCATGGATTCGGCACGCGCCTGCAGCAGGCCGGACAGCTCGTCGATGAGGCCGCCCAGCACTTCGTGGCGGCCCGCCGCCAGCCAGGGCGGGATGTAGTCGGGGTCCAGCGCCACGCGGTTGTCGGCGCCGCGCTCGCGCACCTGCGCCACCGGCAGGCCCACCCAGTCGTCGCCCAGTTCGCTCTCGGGCATGAGCCGCAGGCGCGGACGGCCCAGCTGCAGCAGGGCAGGCTCCAGCGCCAGCGCGCCGCTGTCGGCCACTTCTTCCTCGTGCACCAGATAGCGCGCGAGGTCGGCGTTCGTTTCCTCGTAGAGCACGTCGCACGCGCCTTCGCGCAGCGCGGGCAGCGCCAGCATCACGCGTTCGTCGCGCAGCGTCGCCGGCACTTCCAGCGCGGGCGGCGCCTCGTCGGCGTGCCGGAACAGGAACGGCGTGCCGTCGGGGAAGATGCCCTGCGCCTGCCTCAGCACCAGCTTGCCGATGGCCAGCGCATCCTCGTCGAAGGCCAGCTCGTAGAAGCCCCAGAAATGCGACTGGGGCGCGCGCAGGCGCGCCGTGTGCTCGAGATAGCGCTCGAACTGCTGGAAATGTTGCGGCCGCAGGAACATGCCCTCCGACCAGACCACTTTATTGTTAGATGCCATAGGCCCCACCAGAAACGCCGCGCGGCGTCGCGGTTCTCAGAAGATCATCCACCAGGCGCGCTCCTTCTTGACGACTTCCAGGCCCTTGCGGTCCACCTTGATGGGCACCGGCTCTTCGCTCGGAGAGAACTGCCAGACCTTGTAGATGTTGGTGTTCTGCGGCTCGGGCAGATTCACCGTGCGCCGCCACGCGCTCTGCTCGAGATCTCGGTATCCGGCCACCACGCCGATCACGCGCGCCTGGACATTGCCGGGACGGCGCACGACGCGGGTTTCGCCGGGCTTGAGAATGACCTGCTCGGTATCCAGCAGCTCGGCGCCCAGCGCGGCCTGGGGATTGCCCAGCAGCGTGAAGAAGTCCTTGCTCTCGAACTGGCTCGACGAACGCAGCTCGAAGATCGTGACCTGTATCGGCGACGCTCGGCCGTTGGAATCGGGGTTGACGTCCTTGGACGCGGTCAGCTCGACGGCATACGGCACCGCCACCTGACGCGCGGTGGACGCGCACCCTGCGACCGCCAGGACCGAGGCCGCCGCCAGGGCGGCGCGGGCCAGGCGCCCGAGGGACGCGTGCAAGGTCGCGCCTCGCATGAGCATGGATCCCTCCATTCTTGTATTTCGCGAAGCGCGTATCTTGGCCGCAAAAAAATGACTTTTCCGTGATGCAAGGATGACGTTACGGCTCTTACCGGGTTGTCACATTCAAAACAACTCTGATTCAGTGTAGAAACGAAAAGACGTAATTTCAGCGCCCGGTGCCGATATGATTCGGCGCACCCCCTGTGTCTTTTCCCTCTGAAAAGCTGTTTCAGCCTCCCATGATCCCGGTCCAACCCCTCCGATACATCGCTGCGACATTTGTCATGATTCTGGCCGCCGGCTGCGCCGTCCCCGGCAAGGTGCAGCGCACGGCCACCGCCGAAGAAACCGCCGAGCTGGCGCAGGTCAAGAGCGACTACGCGGCCGGCCGCTATGGCGAAGTCATCCGCCGCGTGGCGCGTTCGGACACGCTGGCTGGCGCGCCCGACGCCGAGCGCATCGAGGCGCTGAAGCTGCAGTCCTTCAGCTACTGCATGAGCAATTACACGCAACTCTGCCAGGACGGCTTCGAGCGCATCCTGCAGATCGATCCTTCCTTCACGCTGTCGCCCAGCGAGGCCGGGCATCCGCAATGGGGCCCCGTGTTCGCCAAGGCGCGCGCCGCGCACTGACGCCGCCGGCGGCGCGCCCGGCTGGAGCCCCCCACCATGAAACTGACCGCCCTGAGCCATAGCCGCCATCCCGGATTCACGCCGCTGTCCGTCCTGTTCGACAGCCCGGGAGGCACGATCGGGGCCGCGCCGCAGAACACCCTGGCGCTGCCGGCCGGCGACGGCCTGTGCCGCGTGCAGGCGGCGCTGCGCGTGGCCCAGGGACAATGCGCGCTGCATCAACCTGGAGCGCATGTCGCCGGTGAGCATCAACGGCCGCGCCCTGGCGCCCTGGGAAGAAGCCCCGGTGCGCGAAGGCGACCGCATCGAAATCGGCCCCTACGTGCTGGCGGCGGGCGAGCCGGCCGCCGCC
>NZ_LHSJ01000084.1:0-20199 GCF_001270295.1 Achromobacter sp. DMS1
CACGCTGCACAAGCCGGCCGGCAAGCAGGCGCCCGCCGCCACCGCCGCCAAGAAGGATGCGAAGCCGGCCGCGCCGGGCTCCAAGAAGACCATCAAGACGGCCGAGGTGTCGTCCACCTGGTCCGAAGACAGCGCCCGCAAGAAGCCCGCGGACAAGCCCTCGGGCCCCGCGAGCCGTGACGGCTGGCGCGCCGGCAAGGGCGGCAAGGGCGGCCGCGGCGGCCGCAACCAGCAGAACGAGCGCCGCGCCGAACCGGCGCCGCAGGAATTCATCGCGCGCGAAGTGCACGTGCCCGAAACCATCAGCGTGGCCGACCTGGCCCACAAGATGTCGGTCAAGGCCGCCGAGGTCATCAAGCAGCTCATGAAGCTGGGCCAGATGGTGACCATCAACCAGGTGCTGGACCAGGAAACCGCCATGATCGTGGTCGAGGAACTCGGCCACACCGCCATCGCCGCCAAGCTGGACGATCCGGAAGCCTTCCTGGACGAAGCCGCCGACGTGAGCGAGGCCGAGGCGCTGCCGCGCGCGCCGGTGGTGACCGTCATGGGCCACGTCGACCACGGCAAGACCTCGCTGCTGGATTACATCCGCCGCGCCAAGGTGGCGGCGGGCGAGGCCGGCGGCATCACGCAGCACATCGGCGCCTATCACGTGGAAACCGAGCGCGGCGTGATCACCTTCCTGGACACCCCGGGCCACGAGGCATTCACGGCCATGCGTGCCCGCGGCGCCAAGGCGACCGACATCGTCATCCTGGTCGTGGCTGCCGATGACGGCGTCATGCCGCAGACGCGCGAGGCCATCCACCATGCCAAGGCCGCGGGCGTGCCCATGGTCGTGGCCATCACCAAGATCGACAAGCCGTCCGCCAACCCCGACCGCGTCAAGCAGGAACTGGTGGCCGAGGAAGTGGTGCCCGAAGAATACGGCGGCGACGTGCCTTTCGTGCCGGTGTCCGCGAAAACCGGCGACGGCATCGACGACCTGCTCGAGAACGTGCTGCTGCAGGCCGAGGTGCTGGAGCTCAAGGCCCCGGTCGACGCGCCCGCCAAGGGCCTGGTCATCGAAGCGCGCCTCGACAAGGGCCGCGGCCCGGTGGCCACGATCCTGGTGCAGAGCGGCACGCTCAAGCGCGGCGACGTGGTGCTGGCCGGCGCGAGCTTCGGCCGCGTGCGCGCCATGCTCGACGAGAACGCCAAGCCGGTGCAGTCGGCCGGTCCGTCCATCCCGGTGGAAATCCAGGGCCTCACGGAAGTGCCCGCCGCCGGCGACGAGCTGATCGCGCTGTCCGACGAGCGCAAGGCGCGCGAAATCGCCCTGTTCCGCCAGGGCAAGTTCCGCGACGTCAAGCTGGCCCGCCAGCAGGCCGCCAAGCTCGAATCCATGTTCGACAACATGGGCGAAGGCACGCAGACCCTCACGCTCATTGTGAAGACCGACGTGCAGGGTTCGCAGGAAGCGCTGGTGCAGTCGCTGACCAAGCTCTCCACGGACGAAGTGCGCGTGCAGGTGGTGCACGCCGCCGTGGGCGGCATCTCCGAAACGGACGTGAACCTCGCCATCGCCTCGCACGCCGTCATCATCGGCTTCAACGTGCGGGCCGAGGCCAGCGCCAAGAAGCTGGCCGAGAGCAACGGCATCGACGTGCGCTACTACAACATCATCTACGACGCCGTGGACGAGGTGAAGGCGGCCATGTCGGGCATGCTGGCGCCCGAGAAGAAGGAAGAGATCATCGGCCTGGTCGAGATCCGCGAGATCTACACCATTTCGCGCATCGGCAACATCGCCGGCTGCATGGTGCTGGACGGCGTGGTGCGCCGCGACGCCCAGGTCCGCCTGCTGCGCAACAACGTGGTGCACTGGACCGGCCATCTCGAATCGCTGCGCCGCTTCAAGGACGACGTCAAGGAAGTCAAGGCGGGTTTCGATTGCGGCCTGACGCTGCGCGGCAACAACGACATCCAGGTGGGCGACCAGCTGGAAGTCTTTGAAATCAAGGAAGTCGCGCGCACCCTGTAAGGTGTCGCGCGGGCATTATTCATTTCATGAGCCGTCACAAGTCCAAAGCCATCCCCGGCCGCAACCAGCGGCTGGCCGACCAGATCCAGAAGGATCTGGCCGGCATCATCCAGCGCGAGATCGACACGGCCCGCGCCGGATTGATCACGCTGTCGGGCGTGGAGCTGTCGGCCGATTACGCGCATGCCAAGGTGTACTTCACGGTGTTGGGCGCCGAGCCCGAGGCCGCGGCCGCCTTGCTGAACGAAAAGGCCGGCTGGCTGCACTCCCAGCTCTACAAGCTGCTGCACATCCACACCGTTCCCACCTTGCGCTTCATCCACGACGCGCAGATCGCCCGCGGCATCGAAATGTCGATCCTGATCGACCGCGCCAACCGGCCCGGCCCGCATTCGGGCGTGCCCGACGAACCTGAAGACCAGTCCTGACCGGGCTGTCGTCACTGCTTTTCTCCGGATTCCGACGATGGCTAAACGACGCGGGCTCGCGCTCGACGGTGTGCTGCTGCTCGACAAACCCGAGGGCTTGTCGAGCAATCATGCGCTGCAGCGCGCAAGGCGCTCCATGGACGCCGCCAAGGCCGGCCACACCGGCACGCTCGATCCTTTCGCGACCGGGCTGCTGGTGTGCTGCATGGGACGCGCCACCAAGATTTCCGGCGCGATGCTTGACGCCGACAAGGCATATCGCGCTACGCTGCAATTTGGCGAAGAAACCGATTCCGGCGACCTGACGGGCAATATCACCGCCCGGGCGGAAGCCGGATTCCATGTGGACGAGGCCGCGCTTGCCCAGGCGCTGTCACGTTTCACGGGCGCCATCTCGCAAGTGCCGCCGATGTATTCGGCGCTCAAGCGCGATGGCAAACCGCTGTATGAATACGCGCGCGCGGGCATCGAACTGGAGCGCCCGCCGCGGCAGGTGACGATCTACCGGATCGATCTGCTGTCGCTCGAGGGCAACCGGGCGGAGATCGACGTGGCATGCAGCAAGGGCACCTACATCCGCACGCTCGCCCAGGACATCGGGCGGGCGCTGGGTTGCTATGCCCACCTGGCGGCGCTGCGGCGCACGCACGTCGGGCCGTTTTCACTGGACCGCGCCGTTACGCTGGAAGCCTTGCAGGCCATGCCAGATCCCAAGCAGGCATTGCTTGCGCTGAACGAATTGCCGGCGGGCCTGCTGCCCGCCACCAGATCTTAAAGGACACGCTATGACTCGCGCCTTGCGCAACGTCGCCATCATCGCCCACGTGGACCACGGGAAGACCACCCTGGTCGACCAACTCCTGCGCCAGTCGGGCACCTTCCGCGAAAACCAGGCGGTGGCCGAACGGGTCATGGACTCGAACGACCTGGAAAAGGAACGCGGCATCACCATCCTGGCCAAGAACTGCGCCGTGGAATACCAGGGCACGCACATCAACATCGTGGACACCCCGGGTCACGCCGATTTCGGCGGCGAGGTCGAGCGCGTGCTGTCCATGGTGGACGGCGTGCTGCTGCTGGTCGACGCGGTCGAAGGCCCCATGCCCCAGACCATCTTCGTGACCCGCAAGGCACTGGCCCTGGGCCTGAAGCCCATCGTCGTGGTCAACAAGGTCGACCGTCCCGGCGCCCGCACCGACTACGTCATCAACGCCACCTTCGATCTCTTCGACAAGCTGGGCGCGACCGAAGAACAGCTCGACTTCCCCGTCGTGTACGCTTCCGGCCTGGCGGGCTATGCCGGCCTGTCGCCCGACGTGCGCGAGGGCGACATGCGCCCGCTCTTCGAGGCCATCCTCGAGCATGTGCCGGTGCGCGAAGACGATCCCGACGGCCCGCTGCAGATGCAGATCATCTCGCTGGACTACAACAGCTACGTGGGCAAGATCGGCGTGGGCCGCATCAACCGAGGCCGCATGCGTCCGGGCATGGAAGTCGCCTACAAGTTCGGCCCCGACGGCCAGGGCGGCCGCGGCCGCATCAACCAGGTGCTGAAGTTCCGCGGCCTGGAGCGCGTGGTGGTGGACGAGGCCCAGGCCGGCGACATCGTGCTCATCAACGGCATCGAGGAGATCGGCATCGGCTCCACCGTCATGGATCCGGTCGTGCAGGAGCCGCTGCCCATGCTGCGCATCGACGAGCCGACGCTGACCATGAACTTCATGGTGAACACCTCGCCGCTGGCCGGCCGCGAAGGCAAGTTCGTGACCAGCCGCCAGCTGCGCGACCGCCTGGACCGCGAGCTGAAATCCAACGTGGCGCTGCGCGTGCGCGACACCGGCGACGACACCGTGTTCGAAGTGTCGGGCCGGGGCGAACTGCACCTGACCATCCTGCTCGAAACCATGCGCCGCGAGGGCTACGAACTGGCGGTGTCCCGTCCCCGCGTGGTGTTCAAGGAAATCGACGGCGTGAAGTGCGAGCCGTTCGAGGCGCTGACCATCGACGTGGAAGACGCGCACCAGGGCGGCGTCATGGAAGAGCTGGGCCGCCGCAAGGGCGACCTGCAGGACATGCAGCCGGACGGCCGTGGCCGCACCCGTCTCGAATACCTGATTCCCGCCCGCGGCCTGATCGGCTTCCAGAACGAATTCCTGACGCTGACGCGCGGCACGGGCCTGATGAGCCACATCTTCCACGAGTACGCGCCCGTCAAGGAAGGTTCCATCGGCGAGCGCCGCAATGGCGTGCTGATCAGCCAGGACAACGGCGAGGCCGTGGCCTACGCCCTGTGGAAGCTGCAGGATCGCGGCCGCATGTTCGTGAGCCCGGGCGAGGCGCTGTACGAAGGCATGATCATCGGCATCCACAGCCGCGACAACGACCTGGTCGTGAATCCCATCAAGGGCAAGCAGCTGACCAACATTCGCGCCTCCGGCACGGACGAGGCCGTGCGCCTGGTGCCGCCCATCCAGCTTTCGCTCGAATACGCGGTGGAGTTCATCGACGACGACGAACTGGTGGAGATCACTCCCAAGTCGATCCGCCTGCGTAAGCGCCACCTGCAGGAGCACGAGCGCAAGCGCGCCGCGCGCGAAGCCGCGGCCTGAGGCCGGGGCGGCAGCGCCGCCCGCTGCCCGCGCAGCAAAAACGCCGGACGGCATCCGTCCGGCGTTTTTTTCGGCCGGATTCCGGAAGGCGCTCCGCCGTGCCCGCCGCTGGCATCCGCGCGCGAATTCACCGAAACTGGCGGGGCGGCCGGCCGTGCGCCGGCCTTCCATCATGCCGATCCGAGGGAGCCATCATGGGAGCGATTGAGACACTCGTGCCGTTCATCGATGCGCGCAGCGGCCGCTACGCCGAGCTGAGCGACCGCATCTGGAATCTTGCCGAATTGCGCTACGACGAGCACAGATCGGCCGAACTGCATATCGCCCAACTGGAGGCGTCGGGTTTCAGGGTGACGCGTGGCGCGGCGGGCATTCTCACGGCATTCGTGGCCGAGGCGGGCGCGGGCGGGCCGGTGATCGGCCTGCTGGGCGAGTACGACGCGCTGTCCGGCCTTAGCCAGGAAAGCGGCGCCTGCGCGTGCAAGCCCTCGGCGGAGACGCCCAACGGCAACGGGCATGGGTGCGGCCATCATCTGCTGGGCGCCGCCGCGCATCTGGCGGCGGCGGCGGTGAAGGAATTCCTGGCCGGCAGCGGCTTGCCGGGCACGATCCGCTTCTACGGCTGTCCGGCCGAAGAGGGCGGCTCGGGCAAGACATTCATGGCGCGGGCCGGCCTGTTCGACGATCTGGACGCCGCCCTGACCTGGCATCCGGCTTCGCACACCGGTATTTTCCACCAGTCGTCGCTGGCCAATATCCAAGCCTATTTCCGTTTTCGCGGCGTGGCCGCGCATGCGGCCAATTCGCCCCATCTGGGACGCAGCGCGCTGGACGCGGTGGAACTGATGAACGTCGGCGTCAATTACCTGCGCGAGCACATGCTGCCGGAGGCGCGGGTGCACTACGCGGTGACCGACAGCGGCGGCATTTCGCCCAATGTGGTGCAGGCGCGCGCCGAAGTGCTGTACCTGGTGCGCGCGCCGCGCAATGCGCAGGCCGCCGAACTGTACGAACGGGTGGGGAACGTGGCGCGCGGCGCTGCCCTCATGACCGGCTGCGAACTGGAGGTCGTCTTCGACAAGGCATGTTCCAACTACATGCCGAACCGCGCCATCAGCCAGGTGATGTACGAGCAGATGCTGGCGCTGCGGGGGCCGGTCTATACCGAGGGCGAGGCGCAGGCCGCCCGGCGCATGTGGGGTGCGATTTCCGGGAGCGATATCGAGAACGCGGGCAAGAACCTGGGCGCCGTGCTGCGCAACCCCGAGCCGCTGTACGCAGGCGTGGCGCCCTACGATCCGGAAAAGCGCGAGATCAGCTACGGTTCGACCGACGTGGGCGACGTGAGCTGGGTCGCGCCGACCGCCCAGTTCTGGGGCGCGTGCTATGCCTACGGCACGCCTTTCCACTCGTGGCAGATGGTGGCCCAGGGCAAGATGCCGATGGCGCACAAGGGCATGGCGCACGCCGCCAAGATCCTGGCCGCCACCGCGGCGGAGCTGTATGCGCGGCCGGACACGCTGGCGCGGGCGCGCCAGGAGCTGCTGGACGCGCGCGACGGCCAGCCCTATGTCTGCCCGATTCCGGCCGACGTCGTGCCGGCGTTCATGCGGGCCTGACCTGGGCCGGTCCGCGCGCAGCGGCGTTCAGGCCGGCAGCGAGGGAGCGTACTGCGCGTCGGAAGTGACTTTTTCGTGGAACTCCACGACCCGGCGCACGACTTTGCGCGGGTCGTCCTCGATGGTGAACAATTCCAGGTCGTGGGCGCTTATCATGCCATTGGACAGCATGCTGTCGCCCAGCCATTGCACCAGGCCGGACCAGTACTCGGTGCCCACCAGCACGATCGGGGCGGGCGGCACCTTGCCGGTCTGGATGAGCGTGAGCGCCTCGAACAGTTCGTCCATGGTGCCGAAGCCGCCCGGCATCGCCACGTAGGCGAAGCTGTGCATGAAGAAAGTCGCCTTGCGCGAATTGAAGTACTCGAACGAAAGACTGATGGTCTGATATTCGTTGTTGTGCGCTTCGTGCGGCAGGCTGATGTTGAGGCCGATGCTGGTGCCGCCGGCTTCGAACGCGCCTTTGTTGGCCGCCTCCATGATGCCCGGCCCGCCGCCGGCGATCACCGCGAAGCCGGCGTCGGCCAGCGCCGAGGAAATGGCGACGGTGGTTTCGTAGTACGGTGAATTGCGGCTGACCCGCGCGCTGCCGAAGATGCTGACCGCCGGCCCGATATCCGCGAGCTTTTCAGCCGCGGTCCGTATCTCTGACATAATCAGCGGAATTTGTTTGCCGGCGGGTGTATCCATATCTGCCTTTGTAACCATGAAAAAAACCTTATTGCTGGTCGACGGTTCGAGCTACCTGTACCGCGCTTTCCACGCTATGCCTGATTTGCGCAATGCGCAAGGCGAACCGACGGGCGCGCTCTATGGCGTGGTGAATATGCTGCGCAAACTGGTATCCGACTATAAGGCAGAATATGCCGCCTGCATTTTCGACGCGCGCGGCAAGACCTTCCGGGACGATTTGTATCCAGATTACAAATCACATCGTCCGCCCATGCCCGAAGACCTGGCGGCCCAGATCGACCCCATTCACCGCGCGGTGCGTGCGCTGGGCTGGCCGGTGCTCGCCATCGAAGGGGTGGAGGCCGACGACATCATCGGCACGCTGGCCCGGCGCGCGGCGGAGCAGGACGTGCGCACCGTGGTTTCCACGGGCGACAAGGACCTCGCCCAGCTGGTGAACGCCGACGTCACGCTGGTGAACACCATGAGCGGCGAGGTGCTGGACGAAGAGGGCGTGCTGAAGAAGTTCGGCGTGACGCCCGACCGCATCGTCGACTATCTCATGCTGGTGGGCGACACCGTGGACAACGTGCCCGGAGTGACCAAGGTGGGCCCCAAGACCGCCGCCAAATGGATAGGCGAGTACGGCTCCATCGACAAGCTGGTGGAGGGCGCGGACCAGGTGAAAGGGGTGGCGGGCGCCAACCTGCGCGCGGCCATTCCGAATTTTCCGCTGACCCGCCAGCTGCTCACGGTGAAGTGCGACTGCGACCTGACCGGCCACGTGGACCGCATCGAAGACCTGGCGCCGCGCGAGCGCGACGTCGCCGCGCTGACCGAAATCTATGAGCGCTACGGCTTTCGCACCTGGCTGCGCGATCTCACGGGCGACCCCGAGCGCATTCCCGCGGGCGACGGGCGTGTGGCGGCCACGGCGCCGGCGGCCCCGGCCGAACTGGACTACCGCATCATCACCGACTGGCAGGCCCTGGACGACTGGATGGCGCTGGTCCGCGACACGCCGCTGGTGGCGCTGGACACCGAAACCACTTCGCTCGACGAGATGCAGGCGCGCCTGGTCGGCCTGTCCATGTCGGTGGCGCCCGGCGTGGCCTGCTACGTGCCCCTGGCGCACCGCGGCCCCGATGCCCCGCAGCAGCTGCCCAAGGCCGAGGCGCTTGAGCGGTTGCGTCCGTGGCTGGAAGACGCCTTCCGGCCCAAGCTGCTGCACCATGCCAAATACGATACCCACGTGCTGGCCAACGAAGGCATCGCCCTGGCTGGCATCGCCGAAGACACCATGCTCCAGGCCTACGTGCTGGAGTCGCACCGGGGCGTGGGCCTGAACGATCTCGCGCTGCGGCACCTGGGCCGCGGCGGCGTGTCGTACGAAGACCTGTGCGGCAAGGGCGCCAAGCAGATCGGCTTTGACGAAGTGGCGGTGGAAAAAGCCGGGCACTATGCGGCCGAGGACGCCGATTTCACGCTCCAGCTGCACCAGGCGCTGCGCCCGCAGGTGGCGGCCGATGCCGGTCTGGACCGCATCTACCGGCTGGAGATGCAGGTTTCCGCGGTGCTGACCACGATGGAGCGCAACGGCGTCAAGGTGGACGCCGAAGAGCTGGCGCGCCAGAGCCACAAGCTGGGCCAGGAAATGCTGCAGCTCGAGCAGAAGGCCTACGAACTCGCCGGGCAGCCCTTCAACCTGAATTCGCCCAAGCAACTGGGCGAGATCCTGTTCGGCCGCATGCAGCTGCCGGTGGTGCGCAAGACCGCCGGCGGTGCGCCGTCCACCGACGAAGAGGTGTTGAGCAAGCTGGCGCAGGACTACCCCCTGCCGCAGGTGCTGCTCGACTACCGCGGGCTGTCCAAGCTCAAGTCCACCTATACCGACAAGCTGCCGCGCATGATCAACCCGGCCACGGGCAGGGTGCACACGCATTATTCGCAGGCGGCCGTCATCACCGGGCGGCTCGCCTCGTCCGACCCGAACCTGCAGAACATTCCCGTGCGCACCGAGGCCGGCAGGCGCGTGCGCGAGGCTTTCATCGCCGAGCGCGGACTGCTGCTGTCGGCCGACTATTCGCAGATCGAGCTGCGCATCATGGCGCATGTTTCCGACGACCAGAACCTGCAGCGGGCCTTCGCGGCCGGCGAAGACATCCACCGCGCCACCGCCTCGGAGGTGTTCGGCATTCCGCTGGCCCAGGTGACCGCCGAGCAGCGCCGCGCCGCCAAGGCCATCAACTTCGGCCTGATCTACGGCATGGGCGTGTTCGGGCTGGCGTCGAACCTGGGCATCACCCGCGATGCGGCGCAGCAGTACATCGACCGCTACTTCGCCCGCTATCCGGGCGTGGCCATGTACATGGAAAATACCCGGCGCCTGGCCCGCGAACAGGGCTACGTGGAAACCGTGTTCGGCCGCCGGCTGCAATTGCCGGAGATCCGCGGCGCTTCCGGCCCCCGCCGCCAGGCAGCCGAGCGCGCGGCCATCAATGCGCCCATGCAGGGAACCGCGGCCGATCTCATCAAGATGGCCATGGTGGCCGTGCAGGACTGGATCGAGGCCGAGCGGCTGCAGACGCGCATGATCATGCAGGTGCACGACGAACTCGTGCTGGAGACGCCCGACGAAGAGCTGACCCTGGTGCGCGAAGCCCTGCCGCGCCTCATGTGCGGCGTGGCCACGCTGCGGGTGCCGCTGGTGGCCGAGGTGGGAGCCGGCAAGAACTGGGAGCAGGCCCACTGAGCGGGCGCCGGGGCCGTTCCTCCGCCCCGGAGGAACGGCCCCGGCGCCCGGCCATTTCCGCTTTTGGGGGCTGCAACAATATAATGTTGCGCTTTCCGCCTCCTGCGCCTTTTTTCCGGGCTTTTCTCCATGCTCCTCATCTGGGTCCTACTTGCCACCGTCGCCGGCGGCCTCATCGCCGTGCTCGTCGCCCACTGGCTGGCCTACAAGGTGTTCGCCAGGTATCTGCACCACATGGTGAGCCTGTCCGTCGGCGTGCTGCTGTCGGTGGCCCTGCTGCACCTGCTGCCCGAGGCTTTCGAGTCCGACGCCGCCGACGCGCACGTCTTCTTCGGACTGATGCTGGCGTCGCTCATCGGCTTTTTCGTGCTGGAGAAGATCGCGCTGCTGCGCCACAGCCATCACCATGAAGGCGACGGGCACCATCACCACAAGGGCCACGACCGCCACGAAGCGGGGCGCGGCGGCGTGCTCATCCTCATCGGCAGTTCGCTGCACAACCTGTGCGACGGCGTGCTGGTCGCGGCGGCTTTCCTGACCGATCCCGTGCTGGGCGTGCTGACGGCGGCGTCCATCATCGTCCACGAAGTGCCGCACAAGCTGGGCGACTTCGTGGTGCTCATCAACGCCGGGCTGGCGCGCCGGCGCGCTTTCTCGCTCATCCTCTTCTCCAGCCTGTGTTCAGCCGTGGGAGGCATAATAGGAGTCTTCGTGCTGCAGCAGGCGCAGGGATGGGTGCCGTACGTGCTGGTGGTTGCCGCCAGCAGCTTCCTGTACATCTCGGTGGCCGACCTGATCCCGCAGATGCACGAACGCATATCCCTCGCGGACGCCATTCCGCAACTGCTGCTCGTGGGCGTGGGCGTGGCGCTGATCTACAGCGTCACCACGCTGATGCACCATGGCCACGCCCACGGCGAGGCCGTGCATGCGGACGAGCCGGCCGGCCACGTGCACATGCACTGAACCGGCGGCGGTTCGGAAAGCGTCCCGGGCGTTTCGCCGCACCGCCCGCGCGGCCGCCAAGGCGGCATGCGCGGGCGGCCGGCGCCAGTGTCATTCCTACAGGAGTACGCCATGAGTTTTTCCGCCGCCGCGGGCCAGGTCGCGCCCACTGCCATACACACGGATGCCGAAGGGCTGGCGCACGGAGACTTCGCGCTCCCCGTCGCCGACGGCGCCATTTCGGCCTACTATGCCGCGCCGCAGGGGCAGAGCGAGCTGCCCATCGTGCTGGTGGTGCAGGAAATCTTCGGCGTGCACGAGCACATCAAGGATCTGTGCCGGCGCGTGGCCAAGGCGGGCTACCTGGCCGTGTCGGCCAACCTGTACGAGCGCCAGGGCGATGCCTCGGCCTATACCGACATTCCCAGGCTCATCGCCGAACTGGTCAGCAAGGTGCCGGACGAACAGGTGTTTTCGGATCTCGACGCCTGCGTGGCCTGGGCGGCCGGGCACGGCGGAGACGCGCGGCGCGTGGGCGTCACGGGCTTCTGTTGGGGCGGCCGCATCACCTGGATGTACGCCGCCCACAATCCGGCCGTGAAGGCGGGCGTGGCCTGGTATGGCAAGCTGGCCGTCGGCCACGGGCCGCTCATCAAGCGTTTCGCGCTGGACGTGGTCGACGAGCTGCACGGCCCGGTCCTGGGCCTGTACGGCGGCAAGGACGCGAGCATTCCGCTGGCCGACGTCGAAACCATGAAGCGCAAGCTCGCGCAGGGCAACGAGGCCGCCCGGCAGTCGGAGATCATCGTGTATCCCGAGGCCGACCACGCCTTCCTGGCCGACTACCGCGCCAGCTACCGGCGCGAGGCGGCCGAGGACGGCTGGAGCCGGATGCTGGCCTGGTTCAAGCGCTACCTGTAGCCGGGAGGGCCGGCGCCGCGCCGGCGATCAGTTGTCCGCTTCGCGCAGGCGGCTCGGCAGCAGTTCGCCGTGGCGGGCGAGCAGGGGGTAGGCCGATGCCCCCACGAGGTGCGAATTGATGCCCTTCATGTCGCGCAGGATGTCCAGGTACAGCGCGCCGACCTCGGCCGCGTCCACCTGCCCGGACTTGATCTTTTGCAGGTGCGCTTCGGCCGCCTGGCTCTCGATGGCCCGGAAGCGCGACTTCTCGCCGGCCAGCGCGCGCGCCTGGCGCAGGTCGTCGTTCACGAAGAGGGCGGCGGCCTGGCGCTGGTTGGCGATGAGCTCGCCCAGCGTCTCGTCCAGGCTGGCGCGCTGTTCGGGCGAGAGCACCCAGCCCTGCTTGCGCAGCTTGGCGATATGGCTGAGCAGACCATGGTGCGCGATGTCGCCGGCATGGCCGATGTTGCTCGCAAAGGCCAGGATGTCGTCCAGGCGCTGCTGGTCTTCGCGGGTCATGTTTTCCTGGTCCAGGGTGGCCAGGTAGGTCGTGATGGCGTTTTCCAGCTTGTCCAGCGCCGCGTCGAGCTGGCGGGCCTGCACCATGCGGTGCCGGTTGTCGCGCTTGAAACCGGCGCGCGCATAGAGCAGCAGCGTCTGCAGCATGTCGGCCATGCGCAGGGCCTCGCGCGCGGCGTTGCCCAGCGCCACCGCCGGCACGTCGTGCGCCCATTCGTCCAGGTACTGCGGACGCGACGGGTCGTTGGGATCGGCGCGCTTGGGCAGCCAGCGCGTCAGCAAGGCCGCGTAGGGCGTGAGCAGCGGCAGGAACACCAGTGCGATGAGGGCGTTGAACAGCGTGTGGAAATTGGCCACGGCCCGCGCCGGCTCGCTGGTCAGCTCGCTCATCATGGGCTGCAGCCAGGGCAGCACGAGCAGGCCGGCCAGCACGCCGACGATGCGGGTTAGCAGGTTGCCCAGCGGCAGCCGGCGGGCGGCCGGGTCGTCGCCCGTGACGCCTTCGATCATGGGGTTGATGGCGGTTCCCAGGTTGGCGCCCAGCACCAGCGCGAAGGCCACGTGCGGCGCCACCATGTGGTGCGAGGCCAGCGACATCACCAGCACCACCACGCCACGCTCGAATGCGCGGCCCAGGTGAACGCCGCCGAGAGCAGCACCGCCGCCACCGGCTGGGTCGCCAGGGCGTCCAGCATCATGGCCAGCATGGGGGCGTTCTGGAACGGTTCGAAGAGGCCCACGAGCTGGTGCAGCGACAGCAGCAGCAGGCCCAGCCCGATGAATACCCGGCCCAGGTCGCGCGTGCGGCCCGGCGGGTAGCGGCGGAACATCCACACGCCCACCAGGATGAGGATGGGCGCCAGGGCCGTCAGATCGAAGGACAGGAGCTGCACGATGAGGGTCGTGCCCACGTTAGCGCCCAGCATGGCGGCCAGGGCGGGCACCAGGCCCACCACGCCGCCCGCGGCGAAGCCGGTGATCATGAGGCCGGTGGCGGTGCTGCTCTGCAGCGCGGCGGTGATGCCGAGGCCGGCGGCGAAGGCCCGCAGGCGCGTGCCCAGGGCGCGGCCCAGCGCGGCGCCCAGGGCGGCGCCGAAGGCCCGCTGTACGCCGGTCTGCACCATATGCACGCCCCAGAGCAGGAGGGCGACGTAGCCGGCGAAATCCAGCAGGGTGATGAGTCCAGACATCCGGTGGCTTTTCCGTTCTTTTTATGACAAGAAATAATTCTGTAATGATCGCATGCTTGAGCGGGGCTGGGAAACCGGTCCCGGCGGACCGCCTCCGGCAAGCATACGCCGGCCCGGGCCGCCCCGTCGCGGCCCGGCCGGCGTTGCGCGTATCATTGCCGCGTCTGCCGTCCGCTGCTCGGACGGGTGTAAATTGGCCTTGTTCCTGGAGCGCCAAGTGGCTGTATCCGTATTCGATCTGTTCAAAATAGGCATCGGTCCGTCCAGTTCCCATACCGTGGGGCCGATGCGGGCGGCCCTGCTGTTCGCCCAGGGCCTGGAGCGCGACGGCCTGATGCCGCGCGTGGCCTCCGTGCGCGCCGAGCTGTACGGCTCGCTGGGCGCCACCGGCAAGGGCCATGGCACCGACAAGGGCGTGCTGCTCGGCCTGATGGGCGAGGCGCCCGACACCGTCGATCCTTCCGCCATCGCCGGCATGCTGGCCTCGGTGCGGGCCAGCCGGCAGTTGCCGCTGCTGGGCCGCCACCCGGTGCCTTTCGTGGAAAAGGAACATCTGCTGTTCTACCGCCGCGAGGCGCTGGCCGAGCATCCCAACGGCATGAAATTCCACGCCTTCGATGCGGACGGCGCGCCGCTGCGCGAATCGCGCTACCTGTCGGTGGGCGGCGGCTTCGTGGTCACGGCGGGCGCGGCCAATGCCCAGGTCATCGCGGCGCACGACCAGTTGCCCTATCCGTTTCGCACGGGCCGCGAGCTGCTCGCCATGTGCCGCGAGAGCGGCCTGTCCGTGGCCCGGCTCATGCTGCGCAACGAACTGACCTGGCGCACCGAAGCGGAGGTGAACGAGGGCCTGGACCGGATCTGGCGGGTCATGCAGGACTGCGTGGCGCGCGGCTGCGGCATCGGCCACCCCGAGGCCGACGNCGCATGGCTTCGCGCTCGCGCAGGGCGGCGTCGTCAAGCGTAGGCGCGTATCGCATGGCGCGGCAACTCCACCCAGCAGCGGCTGGCGGCGTGAGGGCCCAGCAGGGCGTCTCCGGTTTCGGGGGATACGATGGAATGCACGGTCGCGCCGGGCACTCCCTCCAGGCGCAGCGCGAGACGGTAGCCGCGGCCCAGGAACACGCCGTCCAGCACGTCGGCCAGCATCGCGTTGACCCGGTCGCCGGCCGGCGCCGCGCTGACGCGCACGGCTTCCGGACGCACGAACAGCTTGCCCGTGCCGGTCTGCAGCGCGGCGTCCACCGCCAGCTCGTGGCGGCCGACGCGGGCGCGATGGCTGTCGATGCGCTCGAACGGCAGCCAGTTGGCCTCGCCCACGAAATCGGCAATGAAGGCCGACCCCGGCTGCCGGTAGAGTTCGCGCGGCGTGCCGAATTGCTCGATGACGCCGCCGTTCATGACGGCGATGCGGTCGGCCATGACCATGGCCTCTTCCTGGTCGTGCGTCACCATGAGCGTGGTGATGGAAAGGCGCTTCTGGAGCGCGCGCAGCTCGATGCGCAGGTGTTCGCGCACCCGCGCGTCCAGCGCCGACATGGGCTCGTCCAGCAGCAGGAGCGAAGGCGAGGGGGCCAGCGCCCGCGCCAGGGCCACCCGCTGCTGCTGGCCGCCGGAGATCTGGCCCGGATACTTATCCGCCGAGCCGGCCAGCCCCACCAGGGTCAGCATCTCCTCGACGCGCGCCTGCACGTGGCGGCGGTGCGCGCGTTTGCCGCTCAGGCCATAGGCCACGTTCTGCGCCAGCGTGAGGTTGGGAAACAGCGCGTAGGACTGGAACAGGATGCCGTAGTCGCGCTCCTGGGGCGGCGCATGCGAAATGTCGCGCCCGCACAGTACGATGGCGCCGGCGTCCTGCCGCTCCAGCCCCGCGATGGCGCGCAGCAGCGTGGTCTTGCCGCAGCCCGACGGCCCCAGCAGGCAGACCAGTTCGCCCGCCCGGATGTCCAGCGAAATGTCGGCCAGCGCGGTATGGCTGCCGTAGCGCTTGACCAGGTTGCGCACGGACAGAAAACCATCCGAGGGCTGCCGGGATTTGTCGCCGCCGGCGGCCTGCCGGGCGGAATACCTGTTGTCGCGTTGGAGCATTTCGCCTCCCGCTTTGGAACAGGTGCAGTATGTGTGCGCCGTATTGAGCGTTTATGACACTACGCGCAAATGCAGTAATAAAAACATCAAGATTCTTTGGTGTACTGGCGGTCCTGCCCACCGCGTCCATCGCCGCCACCCCGTGCTCGTCGCCGAACTCAAGTCATTCTATGCCGTCGCCCGCTGCGGCACCGTCACCAAGGCGGCCGCCCAGCTCGGCGTGAGCCAGCCCACCGTCACCGGCCAGCTTCGCCAGCTGGAGTCGCGCTACGGCGTGGAGCTCTTTCACCGCCAGGGACGCGGCATGCGGCTGTCGGACGCGGGGCAGCGGCTGATGCCCATGGTGGAAAAGCTGGTGCAGCAGGAAACCGAGATCGATTTCCGGCTGCGCGACGCGAGCGAGCTGCGCGAGGGCAGCCTGCGGGTGGGGGCCACCGGCCCCTACTACATCATGGACACCGTGCGGCGCTATAACCAGCGCTATCCGGGCATCGAGCTCACGGTGGCGATCGGAAATTCGCAGGGCATGCTGCAGGCGCTGCACGACTACCGCATCGAGATCGCCACCTCGTCCTTCTTCGTGGACGACCGGCATCTGTACCGGAAGACGATCGCGGCCGACCCGATCCGCATCGTGACACACCGCGACCATCCGCTGGCGCGCCGTGGCCGGGCCTCCCTGGCCGAGCTGTCGGACCACGCCCTGCTACTGCGCGAGCCGGGTTCCATGACCCGACAGCTCACCGAAGAAGCACTGGCCTCGGCCGGCGTGCGGGTGCGCCGGACGCTGGAGATCGGCAGCCGCGAATCCATCCGGCAGGCCATTTTGTGCCAGCTGGGCGTCAGCCTCATTCCCTCGCGGGAGATCCCCACCCACCCCGAGCTGGCCACGCTGGACATCGCGGACGCGGACATCGTGATGCACGAATACCTGTATTGCCTGCGCGAGCGCCAGCCGGCGCAACTGATCGCGCGGTTCCTGGAGATGGCGCCGGCCGCCGGCTGACCGCCGCGGCGCGGTCACGGCCCGCCCTCTTCCCCTTGCGGCCAATCAGGAGACAACCATGGCCTTGACCCTGAACGACATCGAAAACCTGTTCCTGGAGCGCGGACACCGCTCCTATCATGGCGAATCCGTGAGCCACCTCCGCCACGCGCTGCAGACGGCCTGGCTGGCGGAAAAGAACGGCGCCGGGCCCCATCTCATCACCGCTTGCCTGCTGCACGACCTGGGCCATCTCATTGCCGACCATCCCGGCACGCCCACGCTGCGCGGCATCGACGACAAGCACCAGTATTTCGTGCTGCCCTTCCTGCGCGGGCTGTTCGGACCGGCGGTGCTGGACCCCATCCGCCTGCACGTGGAGGCCAAGCGCTATCTTTGCTACGTGGAGCCCCACTATGAAGCGTCGCTCTCGGCGGATTCGCGGCGCAGCCTGGCGCTGCAGGGGGGCAGTTTCGATGCGGGCCAGGCGGTGGATTTCGCGAGCATGCCGGGCGCGCCGGACGCGATACGGCTGAGGCGCTGGGACGACATGGCCAAGGTGCCGGGGCTGGCCACGCCGCCCCTGGATCATTTCCTGGAAATCGCCGAAAGCGTCTCGGGGCGCGTCAAACTCGCCGCCGTGTGGTAGGCGGCGCGCCGGCCCGTCAGGCTCCCTTGGCCACCGGACGCGACGGATCGCTGCACCATTCGCTCCAGGATCCGGGGTAGAGCCGCGATCCGCCCAGGCCGGCGATTTCCATGGACAGCAGGTTGTGGCAGGCGGTGATGCCGGAGCCGCACTGGTGCACGATGGCGGCCGGGTCGCGGCCGTCCAGCAGCGCCAGGAACTCGGCACGCAGGGTCTCGGCCGGCTTGAAGCGGCCGTCCTGCCGGAGATTCTCGCCATTGGGGCGGTTGAGCGCGCCCGGGATGTGACCGGCCACCGGGTCCATGGGCTCGACCTCGCCGCGGTAGCGGTTGGCCGCGCGGGCGTCGATCACGGTAAAGGATGGGCGGGAAATGTTGGCCAGCACCGCGTCGGCATCGACCGTGTCCGCCAGCGACGGGCCGGGCTCCGCCGGCTTGCCCGGCTCGACGGCCGGGGCCGGCTCGGCGCTGACGGGCAGGCCCGCGGCCTGCCAGGCCTGCCAGCCGCCGTCCAGCACGGCCACGCGCTCGTGGCCCATCCAGCGCAGCATCCACCACAGGTGGGCGGCATACATGCCGCCGCTGGCGTCATAGGCGGCCACCAGGGTCCGCGGGGTTACGCCGTGGGCGGCCATGAGTGCGGCGAACTCGCCGCGCGCGGGCAGCGGATGGCGGCCGTTCCGGCCGGTGCGCGGCGCCGCGAGCTCGGTTTCGTGGTCGAGGTAGCGCGCGCCGGGGATGTGCCCGGCCTCGTAGGCCCGGCGGCCCGCCGCGTGATCGGCCAGGTCGTGGCGCACGTCGAACACCAGCACGTCGGGGCCGCCAAGGCGGGCGGCCAGGTCGGCGGCGGTAATCAGCGTCATCGTCATTCGGTGTGCTCCTTTGCGGATGGAAATCGCGGCAGCCCCGGCTCAGGCCGGCTTGGCGCGGGACTCGCGCATTGTGCGCCAGACCGACAGCAGGCCGGCGGAAATGATCAGGGCCACGCCGGCCCAGGCCAGGCCGTCCAGGCGGTCGCCCCAGAAGCCCATGCCGATCAGGGCCGCGAAAATAATGGTGGAATACTGCAGCGCGGCCGTCAGCAGGGCCGAACCCAGGCCGAAGGCGCGGGTCATGGCGAGCTGGCCGAAGAGGCCGGCCACGCCCACGCCCAGCAGCGAACCGTATCCCGTCCAGTCGGACGTGCCCCAGCCCTCGAAGCCCAGGCCGACGCCGCTGGACACGCAGACGGCCACGGAGAAAAACAGCACGGTGCGCCATTCGGGTTCGCCGATACGGCCGAGCTGGCGGATCTGCATCATGGCGATGGCGGACATGGCCCCCGCCCCCAGGCCGAGCAGGGCGGCCAGCCACTGGTCGCCGTTGATGCTGGGCCGCAGCACCGCGATCACCCCCAGGAACCCCATGGCCACCGCGGCGATGCGCACCGGATCGCGCTGCGAGCCGCCCCAGCCGAGCATCCAGCAGGCGATGAAGAGCGGCGCGGTGTAGTTCAGGCTGGTGGCGGTGGCCAGCGGCAGGTGCGACAGCGCGAAGAACCCCAGCCACATGGACGTGACGCCCGACACGTTGCGCCAGATGTGCAGCCTCCAGCTCGTGGGCACGATGGACTGGCGCGCCGCCCGCGCCCAGATCAGCAGCAGCACCACCGAGGGCAGCCCCCGGAACAGCACGACCTGGGGAAGCGAGGCGCCGTGCTCGGTGCCCAGCTTCACGAACGAGCCCATGATGGCGAACATGGCGGACGCCAGCAACATCCAGAGAGCCTGCATGGGATCTACGCTAGGGAGAAATGGGGGAAGGGAAATCAGGGAAAGCGATACTATACTCTGCTCGCGCAGGGCGGCGCCGGCGGGCGGCAGGGGAACCGCGCAGCCGCCCTCCGGTCTCTAGCATCAGGCCCGGCCGCAGGCTCCGCGGGGCCGGGCCCGCCGGGACGAATCAGCTCGCAAAGGAACACAACTACATGAAACGCATCTTTCTCTTCATCATCACCAACCTCGCGGTCGTGCTGGT
This sequence comes from Achromobacter sp. DMS1, assembly GCF_001270295.1. Taxonomy (NCBI): domain Bacteria; kingdom Pseudomonadati; phylum Pseudomonadota; class Betaproteobacteria; order Burkholderiales; family Alcaligenaceae; genus Achromobacter; species Achromobacter sp. DMS1. Next base: position 19,398 of record NZ_LHSJ01000084.1, read on the forward strand.
GCTGTCGGCCACGCTGCGCATCCTGGGGGTGGATCGCTACCTCACCGCCAACGGCCTGAACCTCCAGGCGCTGCTGGTGTTCTCGGCCGTGGTGGGCTTCACCGGCGCCATCATCTCGCTGCTCGTCAGCAAGCCCATGGCCAAATGGAGCACCGGCGCGCAGGTCATCGACCCGAACGCGCCGCGCAACCAGCGCGAGGCCTGGCTGCTGGACACCGTGCACCAGCTGGCCGACAGGGCCGGCATCGGCCGCCCCGAGGTCGCCATCTACGAGGGCGCGCCCAACGCCTTCGCCACCGGCGCCTTCAAGAACGATGCGCTGGTGGCCGTGTCCACCGGGCTGCTCGAAAGCATGACCGAGGAAGAAGTGGCGGCCGTGCTGGGGCACGAAGTGGCGCACGTGGCCAATGGCGACATGGTCACCCTCACCCTCATCCAGGGCGTGGTCAACACCTTCGTGGTGTTCCTGGCCCGCGTGGTCGGCTACTTCATCGACCGCGCCATCTTCAAGAACGAGCGCGGCGTGGGCCCCGGCTACTACGTCACCGTGCTGGTCTGTGAAATCATCTTCGGCATCCTGGCGTCCATCATCGTGGCGTGGTTCTCGCGCCAGCGCGAGTACCGCGCCGACGCCGGCTCGGCCCACCTGATGGGCGCGCGCGAGCCCATGATGCGCGCGCTGGCCCGCCTGGGGGGCCTGGAGCCGGGCGACCTGCCCAAGTCTTTCGAGGCTTCCGGCATCACCGGCCGGGGCGGCATCGCCGCGCTGTTCGCCTCGCACCCGCCCATCCCCGCGCGCATC
>NZ_LHSJ01000085.1:0-14546 GCF_001270295.1 Achromobacter sp. DMS1
GCCCGCGCCGCCGCCGCGGCGTCCGCCCCGCGCAGCAGGTAATGGCGGGGCCGCTCGTCGTAGATGCCGGCGTTTTTCAGAACCAGCGGCACATAGCTGCCCAGCATGACGAGCAGCCAGAATATCGTGGTGAATACGATGGCCCCGCTTCCCAAAAGCGAGGCAACCCCGCCCTCGATCCGGGCGGGCCCCAGCATACGGAAAATCGGCGCCAAGCCCATTGCCAACACCGTCAAGATGGCCAGGATTGCCGGCAACCACATGCTGCTCAGTTTCAGGGGCTGCAGCAGCCAGAACATGACGAGCATCGCCGGCACACTGGCCAGCGCCAGCACGACGCCCCACAGGGCGACCATGCCGAACGCCGCGCGGTCGGACAGCCCCCATTCCCGCGCCACCGCGCGGCGGCACGCGGCCGCCGACAGCAGCAGCACGGCCGCGGATGCCAGCAACGGATAGCGCCATCCGAGCGTCTCGTCCCGGTCCACGATCAGCACAGCCAGCAGCGCCGTGCTCGCCGCTGCCGGCGCGGCCTGGCCGGTGGCTGCCTGCGCCAGCAGAGTGGCGTGATGCAGAGCGTTGGACATCTCAGTTCCTCATGACGAAATCGAATGGAATCTTGGCTTTGGCGGGGTATGCCACGCCATTGCGCGTATAGGGCTTGAAGCGGGCCTTGCGGGCGGCCGTCAGGGCCGCGTCATCCAGCCTCGGGTATCCCGAGGACGTGTCGATGGAGGCGCGGTCCACCAGGCCCTGGGTGTTGATTTCCACCAGCACCAGCACCCGTCCCTCCTCGCGCAGCCGGCGCGAGGCCATGGGGTAGTTGGGCATGGGCCGGGCTCCGCTGAACTCGATGCTGGACACCAGCACCGGCTGGTCCGGCGGCGGTCCCTGCTGCGGCCCCTGCGGCGCCTGCGTGCCCTCCGGCGCGCCGCTGGGCGGCGCCGGCGGCTGGGGCTTGGGCTCGGCCTTCACTTCCTGCTTGGGCTGAGGCTTGGGCTTGGGTTTCGGCTTGGGCTTGGGCGGCGGTGGCTTGGGCGCCGGCATGGGCGGCTTTTCGACCACGGGCTCGGGTTCGGGCTCCGGCTCGGGTTCGGGCTTGATATCGGGTTCGGGCTCCGGCTCGATTTCCGGCTCGGGCGGCTCAGGCTCCGGCTCGACCACCGGCTGCGGCACTTCGGGTGCGGGCTCCGCCTTGGCGATCTGGGGAATCGGCGCATCCACGACGCTCACCATGATGGCCTCGGGTTCCTCCATCTGCGGATTTTCAGCGGGCGCCAGGAAAATGGCGCCCACCACCGCCGCATGCAGCGCGAGGACTGCCAGGCCGGCGCCTGTGCGTAAAGCAAGGGATGAGGACGGCGTTGAAGAATTCCAACCGTGTTGAAGACTAGGCATGAATCAGCCAGGGGTGCATTGACTATCCGGCCCGCCTGGTAGACGCGCACCGCAAGGCGACGCCGGCAAGCCGGTACAAGCCAAGCATCATAGCTTAAATGCGAATGATTCGCACGTCCTTTTCACAGTAAGTCAGTCCCGTTCGATTTCCGGACGCAGCATCGACGGCAGGCAAACCGACGGGAAGCAAACCAAGACAGGCAAACCGATGACGGGCAAACCGATGACGGGCAAACAAAAAGCCCGCCATCTCGATGGGCGGGCTTTCGGTGTTTTCGACGGGCCTGGCGCGAACCGGACCCGGAAAGAGACGCGCAGCTTTATGGTGGGTGCTACAGGGGTCGAACCTGTGACCTACGCCTTGTAAGGGCGCCGCTCTACCAACTGAGCTAAGCACCCGGCTTGACGAGGCATGCGGCGCGGGCTCGGATTTCGCCGGGGCCTTGCACCGCGAGCCACCCTGTCGGGGCACTCAAAAGCATTACGCGGGCCGGAGTATACCGGACCGCGTAATCATGGGCAAATCAGGACCGTCTGGTCGGGCCGGGCGAATCAAGCTGGGCAACAGCCAGCGACCTGCCCCGAGCCGATTCAGTTGACGGCGTCCTTCAGGGCCTTGCCGGGGCGGAACTTCGGCACCTTGGCCTTCTTGATCTTGATGGTTTCGCCGGTGCGCGGGTTACGGCCGGTGCGGGCGGCGCGGGCCGACACGGCAAACGTGCCGAAGCCGACCAGCGTAACCGTGCCGCCCTTCTTGAGGGTGGTCTTGACGGCACCGATCAGGGCGTCGAGCGAACGGCCGGCGGCAGCCTTCGAGATATCGGCCTTGCTGGCGATGTGATCGATGAGTTCGGTTTTGTTCATTCAGGTGTACCCCTCACAAGGTATAGAGTTTGCCGGACAACCGCGCCAGGCGATTTTCAAGCCACGCAACCCTGGCGCAAGCCGGCAAGCGACGAACAGACTAGTGGATAAACTTTTTTCTTGCGCTGCAAAGCACAACTTTTAAACTGCTGCGCCGCCTGGGATCGGCCGGCATCAAGCCGTCGAACCATGGGCGACGCAGACGTGTATTAGGCACTGGCGACAAGCGGCTGTCAAGCGAAAACCGCTGTGGAACCCGCGCCAATACTAGCTTTTCAATCTTTTAGCAATAAACAAAAACGCGCAGGCCGCCGCGGGCGCGGCATGCGCGAACGCGCCCGGACCGCGTTTCAAACGTCGACCCAGCGGCGCAGCAAATTGTGATAGACGCCGGTGAGCGCCACGATGGAGGGGTGGCCCGCCGCGTCATGCGTCAGCCGCTGGATCGCCACATCCATTTCCAGGAGCAGCGCGCGCTGGCTGTCTTCGCGCACCAGGCTCTGCATCCAGAAGAAGGAGCTGATGCGCGCGCCGCGCGTCACGGGATTGACGCGGTGCAGGCTGGTGCCGGGATACAGCACCATGTGGCCGGCGGGCAGTTTCACCGAACGCGGGCCATAGGTGTCGTCGATGACCAGCTCGCCTCCGTCGTAGGAATCCGGCTCGGAGAAGAACAGCGTGGCGGACAGATCGGTGCGCACCCGCTCGCCGGTGGCGCCCACGCCGCGCACGGCGTTGTCGATGTGGTAGCCGAACGCCTCGCCGCCTTCGTAGCAGTTGAAGAGCGGCGGAAATATCTTGCGCGGCAGCGCCGCCGACATGAACAGGTTGTTGGCCGACAGGCGCTGCAGGATGAGGTTGCCCAGCTCCTGCGCCAGCGGATGCGTTTCGGGCAATTGCCTGTTTTTCTTCACGCCGGCCGATTGATAGCCTGCTGTGACCTTGCCGTCCACCCACTCGGCGGCTTCGAGCCGACGCCGGATTTCGGCAGCTTCTTGCGGACTGAAGACGTCCGCGATCTGTATGAGCATGATTGCGCCCCGACTGAACATACGCGCGAGCGGCGCGCCGCCCGCGATCCGCTGGATTATCCCGGCAGACAGGCATTGAGCGCCTGATCGAAGTCAAACAGCAGGTCGGCCTCGTCCTCGATGCCCACCGAGACGCGGATCAGGCTGTCGGCGATGCCCATCTGCCTGCGGCGCTCCGGCCCCATCTCGTAATAGATGGTATGGGCGGCGGGCAGCGCCAGGCTGCGCGTGTCGCCCAGGTGCGTGGCCATCAGCACGACGCGCAGGCGGTTGAGGAAATCGAAGCAGTCCACGCCCTCGGCGAGCTCCACGCCCAGCAGGCCGCCGAAACGGGAGCCGAAGAGCGCCTTGGCGCGCTCGTGCTGGGGATGGCCGGGCAGGCCGGGATAGTGCACCCTGGCCACGCCGCGATGGGATTCGAGCAAGCGCGCCAGCGCCAGGGCGTTGGAGCAATGGCGCGCCATGCGCAGCGCCAGCGTCTCGGCGCCCACCGCGATGCGGTGCGCGGGCTCGGCGGCCAGCGTGCCGCCCATGTCGCGCAGGCCCTTTTTCTTGACCTGGGTCAGGCCCCAGCTCGTGGACGGCCCCTTGCGGTAGGCCTCGTAAATGTTCGCATAGCCCGACCAGTCGTACAGCCCGGTGTCCGTCACCGAGCCGCCGAGTGCATTGCCGTGGCCGCTGATGTACTTGGAAAGCGAATTCATCACCAGCGAGGCGCCCACGGAAGCGGGCTGGAACATCCAGGGCGAGGTGAGCGTGTTGTCCACGACGTAGACCAGGCCGTGCTCGCGGCAGATCTGGCCGATGACGGCGAGGTCGGCGACCTGGGTGCCGGGGTTGGCGATGGTTTCGGTGAAGACCATGCGCGTCTCGGGACGCAGCGCGGCGCGCACCTGCGCCGCGTCGGTGACGTCCACGAAAGTGATCTCCACGCCCAGCTCCTGCAGCGTGCCCAGCAGGCTGTTGGTGTTGCCGAAGATGAACTGGCTGGACACGAGGTGGTCGCCGCGGCGCAGCAAGGTGGTGAAGATGGCGGACAGCGCCGCCATGCCAGTCGCGAACGACACCGTGCCCTTGCCGCCTTCCATGCGGCTCACCTTGGCCTCGAGGGCCGTGGTGGTGGGCGTGCCCTGGCGCGCATACGTGAACCCCGCCTTGCCCTGGAACACGGCGGCGAGTTCGCGCGCATCTTCGTACGCGAACTCGGAGGACGGATGCATGGGTTTGTGCACCGCGCCGTGCTCGACGGATTGCTCGCGGTCGGAATGCAGGATGGTGGTGGTGAAGCCGTTCTGGTGCATGATGGGCGGTACGTAGGGGCGATGTGGGAACGAGACGGGGAACGAAACGGGAAAGCGGCCAGTTTACGCCTGCCGCTGGCGCACGGACTCGTACAGACAGACGGCGCTCGCCACGCTGACGTTCAGGCTCTCGACCGAACCCAGCATGGGAATGCGCACGAGCTGATCGCAGGTTTCGCGGGTGAGCCGGCGCATGCCCTCGCCTTCGGCGCCCATTACCCAGGCCATGGGCTGGCGCGCATCGATCTGGTGCATGCTTTCGCTGGCCTGGTCGTCGGTGCCCACCAGCCAGACACCGCGGTCCTTCAGGCCGCGCATGGTGCGCGCGAGGTTGGTGACCATGAGGTACGGCACGGTGTCGGCCGCGCCGCAGGCCACGCGCTGCACCGTGCTGTTCAGGCCGACCGCGCGGTCGCGCGGCGCGATCACGGCATGCACGCCGGCCGCGTCGGCCGTGCGCAGGCAGGCGCCCAGGTTGTGGGGGTCGGTCACGCCGTCGAGGATGAGCAGCAGCGCCGGCCCTTCGATGACGTCGAGCACCTCGTCCACGTCGACCGCGAGCTGGCGCTCCTCGGCCAGCGCCACCACGCCCTGGTGCCGCGTGCCGCGGGCCAGTCCGTCCAGGCGATCCATGCCGACCGGATGCAGGCGGCAGCCGGCGCGCTCGGCCTGCTCGATGAACGATTGCATGCGCTTGTCGCGGCGCGACGCCTCGACGTAGATTTCCTTGATGGAATCGGGCGCGTGGCGCAAGCGCGCGGTCACCGCGTGAAACCCGGCGAGTATTTGGGTCGACGCCATAGATGCAAGAACCTTTAGAAAAACGGAAATCCCGCGCCGGACCCGGAGCGGGCGGCCGGAGCGCGCCGGCCAGGGACAATGTTACCGCCTTAGCGCCTGCCGCAGCCCCCGCCCGGCCCGCACAAGCGGACCGGCCGAAGACTGCCGCCGCGTCAGTGGCGCTTGCGGGCCGCCTTCTTGGCGGGCGCGGCGCGCTTGGACGCCTGGGCCGGCTTGCCGGCCTTCTTGGCTTCGGCGCGGCGCTCCCTGGCGGTCTGGCCCTTGAGCGCGGCCGGCTTGGGCGCGGCGGCTTTCTTCACGCGGCGCGGCGGCTCGTCGGGGCCGCGCGCGGCGGCTTTGCGCAAGGCGTCGAAACTGGTGCCCTGCACCAGACGGAACTCGATGCGCCGCGCCTCGAGATCGACCCGCGAAACCTGCACCTGCACCTTGTCGGTGAGCCGGTAGCGCAGGCCGGTGCGCTCGCCGCGCAGCTCGTGCATGGCGTCGTTGAACTGGAAATACTCGCCCCCCAGCTCGGAGACGTGCACCAGCCCTTCGACGTGCAGCGTGTCCAGCGTGACGAAGATGCCGAAGCTGGCCACGCCGGTAACCGTGCCGCTGAAATCCTCGCCCACGCGTTCCTTGACGAACCAGCACTTGAGCCAGGCCTCCACGTCGCGCGAAGCCTCGTCCGCGCGCCGCTCGCTGGCTGACAGCAGCAGGCCCAGCTTTTCCCAGATGGCATGCTCGTGCTCGCGCTGCGAGCGGCCGATGACCACCGGCTGGTCTTCCAGGCTGGGCACATAGCGCTGACCCGCCAGGAGCGCCTTGATGACACGGTGCGTGAGCAGATCGGGGTAGCGGCGGATGGGCGAGGTGAAATGGCTGTAGCCCGGATACGCCAGGCCGAAGTGGCCGAGCAGGTCGGGGCTGTAGATGGCCTGCTGCATGGACCGCAGACACATGGTCTGCAGCAGCGGATAGTCGGGACGCCCGCGCACGCTGTCGAGGAACTCGCCGTAGTCCTTGGCGGTGGGCGTATCGCCGCCGCCCAGCGACAGCCCCAGGGTGCGCAGGAACTCGCGCAGCGACTGCAGGCGCTCGGGCGTGGGGCCCTCGTGGATGCGGAACAGGCCCGGGTGCTTGCTGCGCGTCATGAAGTCGGCGGCGCAGGTATTGGCCGCCAGCATGCACTCCTCGATGAGCTTGTGTGCGTCGTTGCGCACCATGGGCACGATCTGTTCGATGCGGCCGAGCTCGTTGCAGACGATCTTGGTTTCGACCGTATCGAAGTCGATGGCCCCGCGCTTGCGGCGGGCCTGGGCGAGCAGCTGGTAGAGCTCGTACAGGTGCTGCACCTGGGGCAGCACGGCGCGCATCGCCAGCGCGGCGGGCCCGGTCGGCTGCTGCAGCGCCTCCCACACATTGGTGTAGGTGGTGCGCGCGTGCGAGTGGATGACCGCATTGAAGAACTGGTAGGCCGTCACCGTGCCCGCCTTGGCGCCCGTGGCCGGAATGACCATGTCGCACACCAGCACCAGGCGGTCGACGTCGGGGTTGAGCGAGCAGAGCCCGTTGGAGAGCGACTCCGGCAGCATGGGAATCACGCGGCGCGGGAAGTAGACGCTGGTGCCGCGCTCCAGCGCGTCGTCGTCGAGGGCGTCGCCGGGGCGCACGTAGTGGCTCACGTCGGCGATGGCCACCAGCAGGCGCCAGCCCGGGCGCTTGCGCTGCCCGGCGCCCAGCTCGACCGGCTCGCAATACACGGCGTCGTCGAAATCGCGCGCGTCTTCGCCGTCGATGGTGATGAACGGGACGTCGCGCAGGTCGACCCGGTCTTTCAGATCGGATTTGCGCACCGAGTCGGGCAGCCGGGCGGCCTGCTTGCGCGCCGCCTCGGAAAATTCGACGGGCACGTCGAACTTGCGCACCGCGATCTCGATCTCCATGCCGGGATCGTCGATCTCGCCCAGCACTTCGGACACCCGGCCCAGCGGCTGCGTGTGCCGGGTGGGCTGGGCGATGATCTCGACCGACACCACCTGGCCGTGCTGGGCGCCGTTGGTGTCGCCGGGCGGGATGAGAATGTCGTGCTTGATGCGCTGGTCTTCGGGCACGACGATGGACAGGCCGTGCTCGTGCAGGAAGCGGCCCACCAGCTTGTTGGTGCGGCGCTCGATGACTTCGACGATGGTGCCCTCGGGCTTGCCGCGGTATTCGCCCGTGGGCTTGACCAGCACGCGGTCGCCGTGCAGCACCTTGAGCATTTCGCGCGGCGACAGGAACAGATCCGGCCCGCCGTCGTCGCGCAGCAGAAAGCCGAAGCCGTCGCGGTGCCCCAGCACCTTGCCGGCGATGAAATCGAGTTTGGTGGCGAGCAACAGCACGCCCTTGCGGTTGGGCAGCAACTGGCCGTCGCGTTCCATGGCGGCCAGGCGGCGCTCGAACCCCGTCACCGTTGCCGGCCGCTCCACGCCCATGCGATTGGCCAGTTCCTGCGGCGAGAGCGGCGCTCCCGCCGAACGCAGCGCTTTCAGGATGGCTTCACGGGACGGAACATCGGGGTCGAAGTCCGGCGGGGCTTCGGGCAAGGGTGTTGATCTGTTGTTATTCGAGTCGTTATTCGATCTTTTTGCCAAAGCTAAAATTTCCGTTTATAATGCGCAGCTTCTGTGGTTCGCCCAAGGCTGAACACTGAAGCAGAAAGACCAGAGTTTATAGCTTGTGTGCTTTCATAGCTAGTTTTTCATGGCTCGACCATGCATGGGAAACACGGCGAAAAACATGAAAACACCGGCGGACAAACCCGGTCGCATTCAGTGCCCAGGTGGCGGAATTGGTAGACGCGCATGGTTCAGGTCCATGTGCCGCAAGGTGTGGAGGTTCGAGTCCTCTCCTGGGCACCACAGAATTTTCCAGGCGCTGCGGCCTTGCCGCAACGCCAGCGGTATCCGGAAGCTTCCGGACACCCTCGAAAGCCCCGCGGCCGACCCGCGGGGCTTTTGCATTTCCGCTGCGCTTTCCGGCCAGCCGCTCTTGCTCCTCCTGCCTGCTCCCTGCCCCCGCCGGGACGCCGCTCCTGCTCCTGCCGCCCTACGCCTGCCGGCCTTTGCGGCCCGGGCTGCGGCGCAGGTGGTGACGCTCATACGTATCCTGCCCCATGGCCCGGATCTGCGCGTCGACCAGCGCCTCGAACGGCCTGAGCAAGGCATCGTACGCCGCGGGCGCCTCCAGCACATTGAGCGCCCGCACGATGGCCTCGATACTGGAGAGCGCTCCCGGCAGGTCGGCATGACGCACGCGGTAGCGCGAGGCCGCGCCCGCCGGCTCCATGGGCGGATGCGCGCGGGGCAGCGCCGCCAGTTCCGGATTGTCGCGCAGCATTTTCCGCGCCTGCTTCCAGGTGCCGTCCAGCACGATGAGCTGCAACGGACCGTCGCCGGACGCCGCCGCCAGGGGCTGGGACGACTCCCCGGGAAACAGCAGCACGCTGCGCAGGCCCGGCGCCTCCCACGCCTGCGGCCCGAATTGCGCGCCGACCAGCAGGCGGGCCCGCTCCAGGCCCAGCACCGCCAGCCTGGCGGTGTTGAGCGCATGCCGCGATTCGGAGGGGTGCTGCAGCACCAGCACCCGGGTGCGGCTGGACAGGCTCGGAATCAGCGGGCACAGGCAGAGCGGCCGGGGACGGGCGCAGCGCGGGCATACGGAACGGGACACGGCAACGGAATGCGGAAAAAGAAAAGCGGAAGGGAACGCGGCAGCCACAAGGCAGCGCAGATCCGCAGTCTGCCACATGCCGCCGCCCCCGCCGCTCGCTGCCCCGCTCGCCTTGCGCAAGCGGCCCGCAAAATTTTTTTGCGCCGCTTGCGCACTTCCGGAAAACTATGCATAATTTCATTTCTCTGCTGCCGGGCACGAGGCGCCGCTTACAAAGCAACGCCGCAACGCAAGGCAACAGCGCCCAGGTGGCGGAATTGGTAGACGCGCATGGTTCAGGTCCATGTGCCGCAAGGTGTGGAGGTTCGAGTCCTCTCCTGGGCACCAATTACCACATCACGAATTACCAGCGTGATGCGCCAAGAAAACCCCGTACGCGAAAGCGTCCGGGGTTTTTTTCTTTTGCGCCGAAACAAGCCAGGAGCAGAAGCGCGAAAGCAAGAACGCAAAAGCAAGAACGCAAAGGCAGGCGCGCGGGGCAGATGCGCGCGGAATACTGTGGCGAAGGCGCTGCGGAAAGCCCTCCGCCGCGCAAGCCCGCGCCCCTCGCCGGGGCGCGTCCGGTCAGCCCCGGGGCTCGAGCACGCGCGTCATTACCACGTGGGAAATGCCCGCCTCCATGAACGGTTCGCCCTGCGCGACGAAACCGTGCGCCTCGTAAAAGCCGGTGGCGTGGGTCTGCGCGTGCAGGATGAGCATGCGGTGGCCGTCGCCGTGCCCCTGCTCGATCAAGGCATCGAGCAGCTTGCCGCCGATGCCCAACCCCCGTGCGTGGCGCAGCACGGCCATGCGGCCGATGTGGCCATCGGGCAACAGGCGTCCGGTGCCCAGCGGCTCGCCGTTCTCGCCATAGGCCACGGCATGGACCGACACGGCGTCGTCATCGTCCATCTCGACTTCGGGAGGCACGTTCTGCTCCACGACGAATACTTCGTGGCGCACCGCGGACGCGTCATCGCGCAGGCGATCCCAGGTGCCCAGTCTGATGCTTATGTTGTCGGGTTGCGAGGCTGACATGCCGGCTCCTTTTGCAGCAATTGAAATACGGATAACAGATACCGATAGCTACCGGCATTCTCGCAGGGATGCGCGGCGCGCGGAACCGCCCGGCGCCCCGCCCGGTAGAATGTGCGCCTTTGCGCCGCTCCCGCCGTTTCCATGAACGCCGTCATCACCGCCGCCCTGCCCGTCTTCGCCCTGATTCTCACAGGCTGGCTGGCGGCGCGCTGGCGGATCCTGGGCAGCGGCGCCACGGACGCGCTCAACCGCTATGTGGTCTACCTCTCGCTGCCCGCGCTGCTGTTTCGCGCCATGACGCAGGTGGACCTGGCGCACATGGCGCACTGGGGATTCGTGGGCGCGTTCGCAGGCGGCATTGCCGTCACGTTCGCCGCCGCCTTCATGGACCGCCGCGGCGCGGCGCGCGCGCTGACCGACCGCAGTATCGAAGGACTGGCGGCGTCCTACGCCAACGCCGGCTACATGGGCATTCCGCTCTGCCTGGCGCTGTTCGGGGCCGACAGCCTGGCGCCGGCCACCTTCACCACGCTGCTGACGGCCAGCGTGCTGTTCGGCTTCGCCATCGCCCTCATCGAATACGACCGCCAGCAGACCCCGCATCTGGGCCCCACCCTGCTCAGGGTGGGGCGCGCGCTGATGCGCAACCCGCTGCTGGCCGCGCCGGTGCTGGGCATGATCTGGTCCACCACCGGCCTGGCGCTGCCTTCCGGGCTGGACCGCTACCTCGATCTGCTGGGCGCTTCGGCCAGCCCATGCGCGCTGGTGACCATCGGGCTGTTCCTGGCCCAAACGGAAACCTCGGCCGCGGGCCGCGGCGTGCTGAAACTCGTGGCCGGCAAGCTGCTGCTGCAGCCCCTGGTCACGGCGCTGCTCGCGTTCCAGGTATTTTCGATGCCGCCGCTGTGGGCCTGGACCGCCGTGCTGATGAGCGCCCTGCCCATTGGCACCGGCCCTTTCATGCTGGCGCAGATGTACGGCCGCGACGCGCGCGCCACCTCGCGCGCCATCCTGGTGTCGACGGTGGGTTCCATCCTGACCGTCAGCCTGCTGGTGGCCTGGATCAGCGCCCATCCCCCGGCATGAGCCGCGCGCCATTTTATTACCAATAGTTATTTATCAATCATAAATAAGTGTTTTGAGGAATTAAAACCCCGCGCTAGACTGCGCGTATCGGAAACGGGTGCGGAGACGCGCCCGTTTGCGTTTCCCTTTTCTCCCCCGGGATCCCCATCGTCATGAGCACCAACGCGTCCGCCCTGCCCCTGCCTTCGGCCCTGCCGCCCGTCCAGATCAACCGCAAGCCCCTCTTGGCGGCGCTGTTGCTGGTGCTGGCGGGCGCGGCCTACCTGCTGCAAGCCGTGAGCTGGCGGCAAAGCGCCCTCTGGATCGTGGGCGCGCTGCTCGGCGTCACGCTCTACCATGCGTCATTCGGCTTCACCCAGGCCTGGCGCGTGTTCGTCTCGGACCGCCGCGGCGCCGGCCTGCGCGCGCAGATGTTCATGCTGGGCGTGGGCGTGCTGCTGTTTTTCCCCTTCCTGGCGCAGGGCACCCTGTTCGGCCAGCCGGTCAACGGCCTCGTGTCGCCTCCGGGCGTGTCGGTGCTGCTGGGCGCGTTCCTGTTCGGCATCGGCATGCAGCTGGGCGGCGGCTGCGCCTCGGGCACGCTGTTCGCCGTGGGCGGGGGCAACACCCGGATGGTGGTCACGCTGCTGTTCTTCATCGTGGGCTCGGTGCTGGGCACGGCGCACTTCGACTGGTGGTCCCACCTGCCCGCGCTGGCGCCCACCTCGCTGATCAAGACCTGGGGGCTGGCGCCGGCGCTGGTCGCCAACCTGGCGGTTTTCGCGCTCATCGCCTGGGTAGCCACGCGGCTCGAAAAGCGCCGCCACGGCCACGTGATTTCCTTTGCCTCGCGCACCAGCCGCCCGGCCACGCTGCTGCAGGGCCCCTGGCCGCTGCTGTGGGGCGGCGTGGCGCTGGTGGCGCTGAACTTCGCCACCCTGGCGCTGGCCGGCCGCCCCTGGGGCATCACCTCGGCGTTCGCCCTGTGGGGCGCCAAGACGCTGGACGCGCTGGGCTCCGACGTGGCGACCTGGACATACTGGACCAGGCAGACAGCGCTCGCGCAGCCGCTGAGCCGCGACGTGACCACGGTCATGGACATCGGGCTGATGCTGGGCGCCCTGGCCGCCGCCAGCGCCGCGGGCAAATTCGCCCCCGTCTGGAAAGTGCCCGCGCGCTCGCTGGCCGGGGCCGTCATCGGCGGCCTGCTGCTGGGCTATGGCGCGCGCCTGGCCTTCGGCTGCAATATCGGCGCCTATTTCAGCGGCATCCTGTCGGGCAGCCTGCACGCGTGGCTGTGGCTGCGGCCGCCTTCGCCGGCAGCGCGCTGGGCGTGCGCCTGCGCCCGGCCTTCGGCCTGGCGGTGGAAAAAACGCCGCCTGCGTCGAGCTGCTGAAAAACAGAATTCCACGAATGGCCCCCGCTCGCGGGGGCCATTGTCTTGGGCGGCGCCCTGATGCCTTGCAGGCCGCGCCCCGCAAGGCCTGGCGACCGGCGGGCGCTGGCCGGGGAGCGCAGCCCCAGCCCCGGCGCCCCCCAGCAACAGCGCCGGGGCCGCTGGCTTCCTGGTGTATGGTTGCAGCATCTCGCCACACGGAGACACGCCCATGCGCTGGATCGCAGGCCGCTATACCGCTTTTTTCCTGGTCGCCGCAGGCGCCGTCGTCACGGGCGCGCTGAGCGCCGCGCACACCTCCGCCTGGCTGTGGGCCGCCGTCCCGCTCGGGCTGCTCGCGCTGCTGGGCGTCTACGACCTGGTCCAGACGCGCCACGCCATCCGGCGCAACTATCCCGTGCTGGGCAATCTGCGGTTCCTCTTCGAATTCATCCGCCCGGAGATCCGCCAGTATTTCCTGGAAGACGACACGCAGGCCGCGCCCTTCTCCCGCGCCCAGCGCTCCATCGTGTACCAGCGGGCCAAGCGCGAAATCGACAAGCGCCCCTTCGGCACGCAGGAAGACGTGTACGGCGACCGCTACGAGTGGATCAACCACTCGCTGTCGCCCACCCACGTCGGCGACACCGATTTCCGCGTCATGGTCGGCGGCCCCGACTGCCTGCAGCCCTATTCGATGTCGGTGTTCAACATCTCCGCCATGAGCTTCGGGGCGCTGTCGGCCAATGCCGTGCTGGCGCTCAACGAAGGCGCCCGGCAGGGCGATTTCGCGCACGACACGGGCGAAGGCGGCATCAGCCGCCATCATCGCCAGCCGGGCGGCAGCCTGATCTGGAACATCGGCTCGGGCTACTTCGGCTGCCGCGACGAGCACGGCGCCTTCTCCGAAGAAGCTTTCGTCAGGAACGCCTGTACGCCGCAGGTGAAGATGATCGAGATCAAGCTGTCGCAGGGCGCCAAGCCCGGCCACGGCGGCATTCTGCCGGGCGCGAAGGTCACGCCCGAGATCGCCGAGGCGCGCGGCGTGACGCCCTGGCAGGACTGCAACTCTCCCGCCAGTCACTCCGCCTTCGACACGCCGATCGGACTGATGAAGTTCGTGGCCCGGCTGCGCGAACTCTCCGGCGGCAAGCCCGTGGGATTCAAGCTGTGCGTGGGCCACCCCTGGGAGTGGTTCGCCATCGTCAAGGCCATGCTCGAAACCGGCATCACCCCCGACTTCATCGTGGTGGACGGCGCCGAAGGGGGCACCGGCGCGGCGCCCGTGGAATTCGTGGACCACGTCGGCACGCCGCTGCGCGAGGCCCTGCGTCTGGTGCACAACACGCTGGTGGGCGTCAACCTGCGCGACCGGATCAAGCTGGGCGCCTCGGGCAAGATCATTACCGCTTTCGACATGGCGCGCGTCATGGCGATGGGCGCGGACTGGTGCAACGCCGCGCGCGGCTTCATGTTCGCCATCGGCTGCATCCAGGCGCAGGCCTGCCACACCGGCAAATGCCCCACCGGCGTCACCACGCAGGATCCGCTGCGGCAGCGCGCACTGGTGGTGCCCGACAAGGCCCAGCGCGTGGCCAACTTCCATCGCAACACCCTGCACGCCCTGGCCGAACTGCTGGGCGCCGCCGGCCTCACGCATCCGGGGCAGCTCAGGCCGCACCATATCGCCCGGCGCATCTCCCCCAGCGAAATCCGCCTGCTCTCCGCCCTGTTCCCCGAGCTGCGGCCCGGCGAGCTGCTGCGCGGCGAATTCCGCCATCAGGTGTTCCGCACGGGCTGGGCCATGGCCCAGGCGCATTCCTTCCAGCCGGCCCAGGATCTCGTCAGCGCGCTGGCGCAGGGCCAGCCGCGGGGCGCGCCCGCCTGACGCGCCCCTGCAGCCAGCGCTCAAGCATTCTCGAAAACAATTTCCATGGCGCGGCCGCCCGCGCCCCACCTCGCCGCCATGCCCCGGCCCCCCGCTGCCGATGCCGCGGC
>NZ_LHSJ01000085.1:14876-19460 GCF_001270295.1 Achromobacter sp. DMS1
GGTCGACCAGGCAATGCAGGAGGCCAGGCAGGCCGCGGACGAAGCCAGGCAGAAGGCCAAAGAGGCCGCCGACGCGGCCCGCAAGACCGCCGCGGCGCTTGCGCTCTGGGGTTTCGCCTCCATGCTGGTGGGCGCTTTCGTGGCCAGCCTGTGCGCGACCTGGGGCGGCCGCCGCCGGGACAGCTGAGGCCGGCCTCTCGTCGGATCCGGCTGATGGTCCTCCGGCGCCGGCGGGCGGCTCGACGCTACCATAGGCGGTTTCGACGAACCGCGATCCGGGGGGAGCCATGAGCGCACAGCAAGCGCAGACGCGCAAGACCATTCCTGACATCCGCCAGGCCAAGGGGCCGGGCAAAGTGGTGGCGCTGACGGCGTACACCGCGCCCATGGCCCGCCTGCTCGATCCGCATGCGGACCTGCTGCTGGTCGGCGATTCGCTCGGCATGGTGGTGTACGGGCTGCCCAGCACCCTGGGCGTGACGCTGGATATGATGATCGCGCACGGAGCGGCCGTGGTGCGCGGTTCTTCGCTGGCTTGCGTGGTGGTGGATCTGCCGTTCGGCAGTTACCAGGCATCTCCCGCACAGGCTTTCGAGGCATCCGCCCGCGTCCTGGCCGAAACCGGGGCGCAGGCCGTCAAGCTCGAGGGCGGTGCGGAAATGGCCGATACCGTGCACTTCCTGGCGACGCGCGGCGTGCCGGTGGTCAGCCATATCGGCCTGATGCCGCAGCAGGTCCATGCCGTGGGCGGCTACAAGGCGCAGGGCATGCAGAGCGACCGCGGCGCGCGCATCGTGAGCGACGCACGGGCGCTCGAAGCCGCCGGTGCCTTTGCCCTGGTGGTCGAGTGCACCGCCGAGCCGGTCGCCCGTCAGGTGACCGAGGCCCTGCGCATCCCCGTGATCGGCATCGGCGCCTCGCCGGCCTGCGACGGACAGATCCTGGTGGTCGACGACATGATGGGCATGTCCGGCGCGCGCGTGCCGCGCTTCGTCAGGCAATACGCGCAACTGGGCGCCGAGATTTCCGGGGCCGCGGCGCGCTACGCGCAAGACGTGCGCGCCGGCGCGTTTCCGGCGGCCGAGCATTGCTTCGGGGTGGGAAACAGGAAGGCGTAGGGGAGGGGCGTGGCCCGGAAGGGGCTCTTGGGGCTCCCAGGGCTGGAGCACCCGGCGTTTTCGCGCGGGCAGGGTTCAAGAGCCCCTAGCCCCTGACGGAAAGCCCCGGCAACGAAAGCGCCAGACAAAGAAAAACGTCAGACAAAGAAAAAACGCCCACTCGCGTGGGCGCTTCGGTATTCCTTGGTGGCGCATCCCTGATTCGAACAGGGGACCTGCGGATTATGATTCCGTCGCTCTAACCGGCTGAGCTAATGCGCCATTCGTTCTTGCCCGGCCCGCGATCAACGATCCGCTATGAGCTGACCCGCTAAATGGCGGCCCTGGCTAACGAAGAAAGAAATTCTAGCACGAAAGAAAAATGCCATGCAACAGGGCGGCCCCGAAATTTTTCCGCGCCGTTTTTCTAGGCGTCGCGGGCGAGCCGGATGCCGGTGAACTGCCAGCGCGCCTCGGGCGGGAAGAAGTTGCGGTAACTGGGCCGCAGGTGGCCGCGCGGGGTGGCGCAGGAGCCGCCGCGCAGCACGTACTGGTTGCACATGAATTTGCCGTTGTACTCGCCGACGGCGCCGGGATCGGGCCGGAATCCCGGATAGGCGTCGTAGGCGCTGCAGGTCCATTCCCAGGTGTCGCCGTACATCTGCACCGGGCCGCGGTGTTCCTTGCGCGGCGGGGCGGGGCGCGGATCCAGGTGTCCGCTTTCGAGCAGGTTGGCGCGCAAGGCGTGCACGCTGGCGGGCAGGCGCCGGCAGGCATGCTCCCATTCGGCTTCGCGCGGCAGACGCACGCGCGCCCAGCGCGCGTAGGCGTCGGCCTCGTAGTAGCTGACATGAGTGACAGGGGCCTGCAATTCCAGCTCCTGCATGCCGTGCAGGGTGAAGACGCGCCACTGGTCGCGCTGGCCGTGCCAGTACAGCGGGGCCTCCCAGCCTTCGGCGCACACGCGTTCCCATCCCAACGAAAGCCAGAGCTCAGGCCGGCGGTAGCCGCCGTCGCGGATGAATTCGAGGTATTCGTGCTGGGTTACCAGCCTGTCGGCCAGGTAGTAGGGCTGCAGCAGCACCTCGTGCGCCGGCCCCTCGTTGTCGAAGGCGAAGCCCGTGCCGTCGTGGCCGATGCGCGTCGCGCGCCGTCAAAGCGCGTCCAGCCCGCCGGCGTGCCGGGCGGCAGCGCCGGCGAGCCGGCGGGCGCGTAGGCGGGCCGCAGCGGATTGGCATGGAAGAGGTGCTTGACGTCGGTGAGGATCAGCTCCTGGTGCTGCTGTTCGTGGTTCAGTCCGAGCGCCAGCAGCGCGTCGAAGGCCGGCTCTCCGCCCAGGCGGCCGATGAGGGCGCGCATGCCTTCGTCCACGTGCCGGCGGTACTCCAGGATCTCCGCCAGGGCGGGGCGCGTGAGCAGCCCGCGCTGGGGCCGCGGATGCTTGTCGCCGATCGCGTTGTAGTACGAGTTGAACAGCATGCGGTATTGCGGATGGAAGGCGGCGCGCGAAGGCAGGAAGCGGCTCAGCAGGAAGGTCTCGAAAAACCAGGTGGTGTGGGCCAGGTGCCATTTGACCGGGCTGCAGTCGGGCATGGACTGCGCCTGGCAGTCTTCCGCGCCGAGCGGCGCGGCCAACGTCATGCTGGTCGCGCGCACGGCGTCGTATTGCTCGTGCAGGCCGGGTTGGCCGGCAGCCTGGGCGGCGCCGGCGGCATGGGTGAGCAGGCAGGCGGATTCCATCGCGATCCTCCAGGAGCATGGCGGCGCGGGCCGCGTTGTTTCCGACGCCGGAGCGGGGGGCCAGAGGCGCGTTGACGGCCCTAGGCGCGGGCGCCGAACACCGAGAACCAGCCGCGCGAGTCCGACCAGTGCCGCACGCTGGCAAAGCCGGCGCGTTCGAGCAGCGCGGTAAACGCTTGCGGCGTGAACTTGTACGAGTTTTCCGTATGGATGCGCTCGCCCGCGGCGAACAGGCGTTCTCCTTCCGGCCAGGCGACGCGCACGTTCCGGCGGGCTTCCAGGTGCATTTCGATGCGGGAGCGCCGGCGGTCGAACAGCGCGACGTGGCGCCAGTCGTCCACGTCGAAATCGGCGTCCAGCACGGCGTTGACGTGCCGCAGCAGGTTCAGGTTGAAGGCGGCGGTGAGGTGCAGCGCGTCGTCGTAGGCCGGCTCCAGGATGGCGCTGGACTTGACGAGATCGACGCCGACCAGCAGCCCGCCGTCGGGGCACAAGGCGCGGATGCGTTCGAGCATGGCCAGCGCGCCGTCGGGATCCAGGTTGCCGATGCTGGAGCCCGGGTAGAAAAAAGCCTGCCGGCTTCCGGGATGTCCGCGGCAGGCTCAGCGATTGCGAGAAATCCTGGCCCAGGGGCGTGATGCGCAGCTCGGGATACGAAAGCCGCAGCCGCCGCACGGCGGCCTGCAGGTAGTCCGCCGAAATGTCCACTGGCACGTAATGCCGCGGGCGCAAGGCGGGAAACAGGCGCTCGGCCTTGGCGCAGTCGCCAGCGCCCAGGTCCACCAGGGTTTGCGCCGTGCCGGCGTGGCGCGCGATGTCCGCGCCGTGCCGTTCGAAGATCTCGGCTTCGCAGCGCGTGGGGTAGTACTCGGGAAGCTGGGTGATGGCGGAGAAGAGCGACGAGCCCAGCGCGTCGTAGAGGAACTTGGGGTCGATGTGGGCGGCCGGTCGAGCAGCCCGGCCTGCAGCTCGCGCTGGTCGGCCAGCCGGGGCAGGCGCGGCGCGGAGGCTTCCGTCGGCGGACAGGCAAGCAGCGCGGAGGGGGAAACCATGCGTTCAGCTCCTTTTCGAGGCCGGTGAAGCGCATTGCAAAAGCCTATTGTGCTTGCCGCAGGGGTTGCGGTGTCAAGCGCCCGGCTTTTCGAGCAAAGGACT
The DNA here is from genome assembly GCF_001270295.1 of Achromobacter sp. DMS1. Classification (NCBI taxonomy): domain Bacteria; kingdom Pseudomonadati; phylum Pseudomonadota; class Betaproteobacteria; order Burkholderiales; family Alcaligenaceae; genus Achromobacter; species Achromobacter sp. DMS1. The sequence continues at coordinate 18,869 of NZ_LHSJ01000085.1, forward strand.
TTTACGAATTCGCGGGCGCCGATGCCGGCATCGGGCCGCCGGGCGGCGCTGAAATATCGGTTTACTGCTGGTTGCCAAACCGTGGGGCGCGCTGGCGCATTTGGGGGCCACAATGCCTGCAAGGGTTCGCGTTCGCGTTCGCGCCGGCGCCGGCAGGCAGCTTGCGCCCGCGCGGCCGGACCGTCCTGCAACCGGATTGAAGGAGCGGCTATGAATCGAAAGCACCAACGCGCCGAAATGGCCTTGCATCGCGAGCGGGTCAGCGACAGCTTGCATGAGCTGCTGGCGGGCACGGAAGACCTGTTGCGTTCGACGGCTTCCTATACCGGCTCCGAGATCGAGGCGGCGCGTTCGCGCCTGAAGCGCCAGCTTGCGGACCTGCGCGATTCCGCGGGCGAATGGGAAGGGGTTGCGCGGGAGCGCGCGCGCCGCGCCCGTGCCCGCGCCGACGACTATGTGCATGAGAACGCGTGGAAATCGGTCGGCCTGGCGGCGGCTCGTGGGCATATTGGCGGGCTTCTGCCTGCTGGCGGGCAGCCGCCGCTAGGAACGGCCGCGGGCTGCGCGCCATGCACGGGGGCCGGGGCATGGG
>NZ_LHSJ01000086.1:0-44101 GCF_001270295.1 Achromobacter sp. DMS1
GGCGCCGCGGGCCGGCCCGACGGCGCGCCCCATGGGCGGGCTTTTCCTGTCCCGGGCGGCCCGCCCGAAGCGGGCGCCCGGCCGCGGGAAGCGGATCAGGGATACAGGCCGCGCACCTGGCGAGCCTGCAGGATGCGCGTGCAAGCCACGATGAACGCGGCGGTGCGCAGGGTCACCTTGTGCTCGCGCGCCACCTGCGACACGGCGGCGTAGGCTTCGCGCATGATGCGCTCCAGGCGCACGTTGATTTCCTCTTCGCTCCAGAAGAAGCTGGAGAAGTCCTGCACCCATTCGAAGTACGACACGGTCACGCCGCCGGCGTTGGCCAGCACGTCGGGCACCACGTACACGCCGTGCTCGAACAGGATGTCGTCCGCTTCGGGCGTGGTGGGGCCGTTGGCGCCTTCGACCACGATGCGGGCGCGCACCTTGGGCGCATTCTCGGCGGTGATCTGGCTTTCCAGGGCAGCCGGGATGAGGAACTCGGTTTCCAGCGTCCAGAATTCCTGCTTGTCCATGGCTTCGCCGCCGGAGAAACCGCCCACGCCGCCATGCTGCGCCACGTAGGCCAGCAGCTTGTGCACGTCCAGTCCGTTGGCGTTGTGCACGGTGCCGGTGTGGTCCTGCACGGCGATCACCTTGGCGCCGGCCTCGTGGAACAGCCGTCCGGCGGTGCCGCCCACGTTGCCGAAGCCCTGCACCACCACGCGGGCGCCGGCCACGTCGATGTTCAGGTCGCGCGCGGCTTCGCAAGCCACCACGAACACGCCCCGGCCGGTGGCTTCCACGCGGCCCAGGCTGCCGCCCAGCGCGATCGGCTTGCCGGTGACGACGCCGGTGGCGGTGGCGCCTTCGTTCATGGAGTAGGTGTCCATCATCCACGCCATGACCTGGGCGTTGGTGTTGACGTCGGGCGCGGGAATGTCCTTGGCCGGGCCGATGATGACGCCGATTTCGGAAGTGTAGCGGCGGGTCACGCGCTCCAGCTCGGCCATGGAAAGCTTGCGGGGATCGACGCGGATGCCACCCTTGGCGCCGCCGTACGGCAGGTTGACCGCCGCGTTCTTGATGGACATCCACGCCGCCAGCGCCATGACTTCGGAGAGGGTCACATCCTGGTGGAAGCGCACGCCGCCCTTGCCCGGACCGCGCGAGGTGTTGTGCTGCACGCGGTAGCCCTCGAAGTGGGCGATGCTGCCGTCGTCCATTTCGATAGGCACGTCCACGATGAGCGAACGCTTGGGACGCTTCAGGGTCTCGACCCAGCGCGCGAGCGGGCCGAGGTACGGCGTGACCCGATCGACTTGTTGCAGGTAATTACCCCAGGGGCCGAGATCGTCGGCATTCAGATAAGACGGCAAGGCGTGGGTGGAGGTTTGAGACATGAGCATGCTCTCCTGACAAAGTTGCGCCATTTTATCCATGAAACCAGTATCGTCCCCATTTTAAAAATAATATTTTAAATAGGGACACAATAATGGACCCGCGGCGGAGCCTGCATCGCCAGTCCCATTCTATGCGCCCGGACGCAAGAAGGCGCTACGCGTAGACCCTGCCTCCAGGAAAACGCGCAGCGCCTTGCGGGGAACGATTTGCGGGGCGCGTTTCCGGCGGCGCCCCGTCGATTTCAGACCGAGAGCAGTTGCCAGGCCAGGCGGGCGGCGGCGCGCGCGCCGTGCCCGTCTATATCGAAGCGCGGGTTGTATTCCGCCAGGTCGGCCAGCCTGAGCTTGCCGCTCGCCTTGACCCGCAGCACGATCTCCTCGATCACGGCCAGCGGCACCCCATAGGGAGCAGGCGCGGACACGCCCGGCATGACGGCGGCCGGCAGCACGTCCAGGTCCACCGTCAGGTAGACGTGGGCCGCGTCGGCCAGCAAGGCGTCCACGTCGGCCAGCCGGTCGGCCAGGTGCCGCTCCTGCATCTCGCGGTCTTCGCGCCACACTGCCCCCACTTCGGCCGCGCGCGCGTAAAGCGCCGGCGTATTGGACAGGCGCGAGACGCCCAGGCAGGCATATTGCAGCGCCTGCCCGCGCGCCTGGCAGTCGGCCGCAATCTGATCGAACGGCGTACCCGAGCTGCCGGGGCGGCCGGTGCGCAAATCGAAGTGGGCGTCGAGGTTGAGCACGAGCACCGGGCCGGCCTGGCCCGCGGCCTGCATCCAGCGGGCCAGCCCCTGGAAGCTGCCCCAGGCGATCTCATGGCCGCCGCCCAGCACCACCGGCCGCGCGCCGTGCCCCAGCAGCGCCGCCAGCCTGGCGGCCAGCCGGTCCTGGGCGTCTTCCAGCGCGTCGCCCGCGCATGCCACGTCGCCGGCATCCAGCAACCGCGTCATGCCGTGCGCGGGCAGCCCCGCCAGATAGCGCCGGATGGCGGCGGCCCGCCGGCGGCGCCGGTGCGTCCCTGGTTGCGGGCCACCCCGGCGTCGCTGGCGAACCCCAACAGCACGGGCTCGCCTGCCTCAGGCAAGCCCGCGGGCTGCACGATGTGCGCCAGGCGGCGCGTGTCGCCGCGTTCGGCGCTGTCGTCGCGCGCGGCCCAAAGGCCGCGGTCGAATTCTCCGCTCATGCCGCCCCCTGCCCCGAGCTGAGCACGGCCTGCAGGAATTCACGCGTGCGCGCCTGCCTGGGCTGACTGAAAATGACCTCGGGCTTGCCGGATTCCAGGATGACGCCGCCGTCCATGACGGCCACCACGTCTGCCACGTCGCGGGCAAAGCCCATTTCGTGCGTGACCACCATCATGGTCATGCCTTCGCGCGCCAGCAGCTTCATGACCTGCAGCACTTCGCCCACCAGTTCCGGGTCCAGCGCCGACGTGGGCTCGTCGAACAGCATGACCTTGGGCTGCATGGCCAGCGCCCGCGCGATGGCCACGCGCTGCTTCTGACCGCCCGACAGGCTGGCCGGCATGGCCGACATCTTCTGGCTCAGCCCCACCTTGGCCAGCAGGTCGGCCGCCAGCGCATTGGCCTGCTCGCGCCCCATGCCGCGCAGCTTGCGCGGGCCCACGGTAACGTTGTCCAGCACCGACAGGTGCGGAAACAGGTTGAACGACTGGAACACCATGCCCACCTGCATGCGCAGCTGGTTGAGCTGGGCCTCGGGCAGCAGCCTGCCGTTGTCCTGCAGGGTCTGCCCGCAGATTTCCACGGTGCCGCCCTGCGCCACTTCCAGGCCGTTGCAGCAGCGCAGCAGCGTGCTCTTGCCCGACCCGCTGGGCCCGATCACCACCACCACCTGCGAAGGCAGCACCTCGAAATCGATGCCGCGCAGCACGGCGTGGTCGCCGTACGATTTGCGCAGCCCGCGGATGCGGATCATTTCTTCGCTCATTGCACCATCCCTCCGGCGCGCAGGCGCTGTTCGACCTTGCGCAAAATCATCATGGTCACGGTCGTCAGCACCAGGTAGATCAGGGCCACCACCAGATACGTCTCCAGCGAGCGGTACGACACGCTGATGATCTTCTGGCCCTCGTGCATCAGGTCATGGATGGTGAGCAGCGACACCAGCGCCGAATTCTTGATCAGCGCGATGAATTCGTTGCCCAGCGGCGGAATCATGCGCACCACCGCCTGGGGCAGGATGATGATGCGCATGGCCTGCCCGGACGACATGCCCAGCGAGCGCGCCGCCTCGGTCTGGCCGCGGTCCACCGACTGGATCGCGCCGCGCACGATTTCCGACACGTAGGCGCCCGAATACATGCCCAGGCCCAGCACGCCGCAGGCGAACGCCGGCAGCGTCACGCCGAACTGCGGCAGGCCGAAGAACCAGATGAACAGCTGCACCAGCAGCGGCGTGCCGCGGAAAAACAGCAGATACGTGCTGCACAGGTTGTAGATGATGCGGTGCCTGGGGTTGAGCCGGCCCACGCCGACCAGCAGGCCGATGACGCAGCCCAGCAGCAAGGCGCCCGCCGTCACCTCGATGGTGACGGCCGCGCCCCGCAGCAGGGCGTCGAAGTCGGCGAAAACGGGAGAGAAATCCAGCATCATTTCGCGGGCGCCTCGAACCACTTGTTGACGATGGCCTGGTAAGTGCCGTCGGCCTTCAGCTTCTGCAGCGCGGCGTTCAGTTCGCGCGTGAGCTCAGGCTTGTTCTTGGGCACGGCGATGCCGTAGTCCTCGGTGGTGATCTGCTCGCCCAGCACGGTGAGATCGGGCGTGCTCTGGGCGAACAGCTTGGCCGCCGGCTTGCCCGTCACGGCGGCATCGGCGCGGCCGATCTGCACCAGGTTGAACATTTCCTGGTTCTTTTCGACTTCCACGCGCTGCACCTTCGGGAAGTGCTCCTTCAGGTAATTGACCGACTTGGTGCCGACCTGCACCGACACCTTGCGGCCGTCCAGGTCTTTGATGGCCTTGACCGGGCCGTCTTTCTTGGTCAGCACGACCAGGCCGCCCGCGTAGTACGGATCGGTGAAATCCACCACCTTGGCGCGGTCCGGCGTGATGTAGATGGCCGAGACGGCGATGTCGGCGCGGCCGGCCTGCAGCGCGGGGATCAGGCCCTTGAAGTCGATGTCGATCCACTCGATTTTCTTGCCCATGGCCTTGCCCAGGGCCTCGACCAGCTCGATGTCGAAACCGGTGCGCTTGCCATCCTTCACGAATTCCATGGGCGGAAAGGTCGCGTCGGTCACCGCGCGCAGGGTTTCCTGGGCATGCGCGGCTCCAGCGCCCCAGGCCAGGCCCAGGGTGACAACAGCGGTAAGCAGTTTGCGGCGGGTAATCATGGTGTAGTCGTCCTTAGGAAAGAGATACGGCGGTTGCGGGCGGTTGAGGCCGGGATGGATAAGGCATCAGGCACTGCGGAACGGTCCGCGGACGGACCGGAAGAAAACAAGGGCGGACGCGCGCATCGGCATGGCGGACTCAATGGCTCTGCAGGCGGGCCGAGATGCGCCGCGCCGCCGCCACCGTCTGGTCGATCAGCGCGTCGGGGCGCTGCGCCGCGCGGGTGGAAGGCGCCATGAGCGTGATCGAGGCCACGGCCTGGTTGGCGCGCTGGAACACCGGCACGCTCACGCCCCAGACTCCCGCGTCCACCTCGCCGTCGGTGACGGCATAGCCGCGCGCCCGGATGGCGTCCAGTTCGGCGGCCAGCGCCTCGGTATCGGCGCCGGTGTCGGCCGCGATGGCGTCCAGGGCCGCCTGGCGCCGGGCCGCGGGCATGAAGGCCATCAGCGACTTGGCCGAGGCGCCGCGCACCAGCGGCAGGCCGCGCCCCTTGACGAAGGAGCAACGCAGCGGATGCTGGCTCTCCACCATATCCAGGCACACGGCCTGGTCTTTCACGGCCACGAGCAGCCCCACGGTTTCTCCGGAAGACGCGGCCAGCGCGTTCATGTCCGGCTGCGCCTCGTGCACCAGGAATGAGGACTGGTCGAACCCCCAGGCGAGCTGCACGCACAGCGGCCCCGGGCCGTATTCGCCTTCGTGCTCGGCCACGAACCCCCAGCGCTTGAGCAGCCCCACCTGCCGGTACAGGGTGCTCTGCGCCAGGCCGGTCTTCTCGGCCAGCGCGGCAATGCTGAGGGGGCCATCGTGCCGGGCCAGCGTGGCCAGCACGTAAAGCACGCGGTCGGCCCCCGCGCCAACGGTGGGATTACGCATAAGAAAAAAGCTGCTCCAGGTTGATGGCGCGCAGATTATCAATTTATGGAGTAGAGAGCATGAAATTTTCCCATTAATCGAGAATATTTAGGGAAAACCCCGAAAATCAGCCGATCCGGTCCGGGCAGGCCGGAGGCAAGAAAGACCCTCGGCGCACCCGCTGCGTTGCTTGCTGCCCCGGGGAGCGTTTTTTGTCTTGGCGCTGCCCGGCAAAAAAAACCGCCCCTGGGGGCGGTCGGCAAACCGATGTGCGGGAGCGCGCCGGTCAGGGCGAGGCGGGCTCGTCGTAGCTGTTGAGCCGCACGCCCGACACGCCCTGCACCCGCGAGCGGTCGGGCCCGGACTCGGGCGCGGCCGCCGCGGCGGCAGGCGCGGGAACGGACTCGGCGACAGGCGCGGCGGCAGGCGCGGCGGCAGGCGCCTCGGCGGCCGGTTCGGCGGCCCCGCCCGCCCGCCGCGCGCGCTTCGCGGCATCGGCGCTGGCGATCCGCCGGCCAGCTCATCGGCCAGCGCCGTGGACTTGCCCATGCGCGCCCAGTCGGCCGCGCTCTGGCCCTTGAGGTCGCGCGTGGTGATGTCGGCGCTGCGTCCAGCAGCAACNGCCGCTGGCCGCCCCTGCGCATGGCCCAGGGAGGGCAGGCGCCGTGCCCGCCCTGGCTGTCCCAGTTGCTGGAACCCCTCGCGCAGGGGCAGGCGCCCGATGTGGGCGGCATGGCCGAATCGCTGGAAAAAGCGCCGCCCGCCGAGTGGATAGACGCCCTGCAGCGCCTGTTCACCGACCTGATGCTGGGCGCGGCGGGCCAGCCACCACGCTATTTTCCGGGGCTGGCCGGTCTTACCGGCAAAGTGGGGACGCGCATGAATGCGGCCCGCGCGGCCGAGGCGGCGCGCTGGCTCACCCGGCAGCGCGCCCTGGCCAGCCATCCCCTGAACGGCAAGCTCTTTGCCCACGCGGCGCTGCAGCGCGTGGTGCTATCCTGCCAGGCATGAACAGGTTCCCCGCGCCCGGGCTGGCGCGGGGGGCCGCGATGCTCCAAATGCTATGTACGTCGATTCCCACTGTCATCTGAATTTTCCCGAACTGGCGGACGACCTGCCCGCCATCCTCGAGCGCATGGCCGCCAACCAGGTCACGCACGCGCTGGTCGTGAGCGTGAACATGCCGGAATGGCCCGGCCTGATCTCGCTGGTGGAGCCGCACGCCAACCTGTGGGCCTCGGTGGGTGTGCACCCGGACTACGAAGACACGCCCGATCCCTCGCCCGAGGAGCTTGCCCGCCTGTCCGGGCATCCCAAGGTGGTCGCCATCGGCGAGACCGGGCTGGACTATTACCGGCTGTCCGAGCCGCTGGACTGGCAGCGCGAGCGGTTCCGGCGCCATATCCGCGCGGCGCGCGATACCGGGCTGCCGCTCATCGTGCACACGCGCGCGTCCGCGGAAGACACGGTGCGCATGCTGCGCGAGGAGAAGGCCGCCGAGGTGGGCGGCGTCATGCACTGTTTTACCGAGAACTGGGACGTCGCCCAGGCTGCGCTGGACCAGAACTTCTACATTTCGCTTTCCGGCATCGTCACCTTCAAGAACGCCCAGGTCGTACACGAAGTGGCCGCCAAGGTGCCGCTGGACCGCCTGCTCATCGAGACCGATTCGCCGTATCTGGCGCCGGTGCCGTACCGCGGCAAGCTGAATGATCCGTCCAAGGTGATTCACGTGGCCGAGAAGATCGCCGACCTGAAGGGAATACCCGTGGCGGACGTGGCGCGCGCGTCCACGGATAATTTCTTCAATCTTTTCAGAAAGATAAAAACATAACTTAATCCATAATATTTAAAGTAATTTCTCAGGAGTTGGCCATGACCCGCGCATCGGCGCTTTCTTTCCGCCTTCTTTCCTGCTGCCGCCGGGGCCTGCTGGCCGTGGCGCTGGCATTGGGCGGGCTGCCCGCGGCGCACGCCGCCAACGCGGCCGACTGGTGGGTGTATGTGGCCAATGACTACCCCGACGACATCCGCGAACTCCTGGCCCAGGGGGCCGACCCCAACGTGCGCTACAAAAACGGCCAGCCCGCCATCATGCGGGCGGTGGCGGACGGCGCCTGGAAGGTTTTCGACGTGCTGGCAGCCGACAAGCGCACCGATCTCAATATCGAGAACCCCGCGGGTGAAACGCCGCTGATGTACCTGGCCATCGCCGGCCAGACCGAGCGCGCGCGCCAGCTCATCGCGCGCGGCGCGCAGGTCAACCGGCTGGGATGGACGCCGCTGCACTACGCGGCCTCGAAAGGGCAACTGGGCGTGGCGAAGCTGCTTCTCGAAAAGCGCGCCTTGGTCAATGCGCCTTCGCCGGACGGGGCCACGCCGCTCATGATGGCCGCGCTCTCGGGCAGCCGCCCCATGGTGCAGTTGCTGCTGGACGCAGGCGCCGACATCACCACGCGCGACCTCAAGGGCCAGAGCGCGGCCGACTGGGCGCGCATGGGCAAGTCCACGGCGCTGGCCGATGAGCTGGCCGGCGGATCGCCAGCGCCGATGCCGCCAAGCGCGCGCGCCGGGCGGGCGGGGCCGCCGAACCGGCCGCCGAGGCGCCTGCCGCCGCGCCTGCCGCCGCGCCTGTCGCCGAGTCCGTTCCCGCGCCTGCCGCCGCGGCGGCCGCGCCCGAGTCCGGGCCCGACCGCTCGCGGGTGCAGGGCGTGTCGGGCGTGCGGCTCAACAGCTACGACGAGCCCGCCTCGCCCTGACCGGCGCGCTCCCGCACATCGGTTTGCCGACCGCCCCCAGGGGCGTTTTTTTTGCCGGGCAGCGCCAAGACAAAAAACGCTCCCCGGGGCAGCAAGCAACGCAGCGGGTGCGCCGAGGGTCTTTCTTGCCTCCGGCCTGCCCGGACCGGATCGGCTGATTTTCGGGGTTTTCCCTAAATATTCTCGATTAATGGGAAAATTTCATGCTCTCTACTCCATAAATTGATAATCTGCGCGCCATCAACCTGGAGCAAGTTGGCGCCCGAACCCTGGGCTTGCGCATCGGTCACGGTGCTTTCGACCGGCGGGTCATAATAGCCCTCGGTCTTTTGCTGGGCGCAGCCTGTCATGCCCAGCGCCGCGCCCACCAGCAGCAGTCCGGTAATGCCTGGTTTGCGGGGGCGGGTAAGGTATTCTGCGCGCGCGGTCATGGCAGCTTGTCCGGTGAGTTGAGTCTGTCTCCGATTTTACGCATTTATGCGAAGATTCGGAGAGATTTCCCCGTTGCAATCGAGGTCCGCGGGCTTACGCCATTCTCCTGTATGCACAATTTACGACACGCGCCGGCGGGAGGTCCCGCCGTTGCGCGCAACGGCTCGAAGCGGGCGCGCGCGGCGGCCCGCGCGGCGTGGGCGCAATGACGCTCTGGCACGAAGCCGCCGTCCCGCTTGCCTGGTTTGTCGCGGCCGCCGCGCTGCTCGGCCTGGCAGTGGGCAACGGCCTTGCCGTCCTGAGCCGCCGGCTGCCGCGCGCCATGGAGCGCGAGTGGCAGGCCCAGATCGACGAGGCGGCGGGAGGCGCGGCGCGCGCCGCCGCTGCGCGCTGCGCGCCGCCCGCGCCTTGCCCGCAATGTGAATCCTGGAGGCCCTGGGGCGCGCGCCTGCCCCTGGCGAGCTGGCGCCGCCGTGAAGACTGCCCGGGCTGCGGCGCGCGCGCAGGCTGGCGTTATCCTGTGCTGGAAACGCTGTCCTGCCTGCTGTTCGCCGCCTGCGCATGGCGCTTCGGCCCGGCGCCCATCGCGCTGTGCGCCATGGCGCTGGTGGCGGCGCTGCTGCTGCTGGCCGATCGATATCGAAACCTCGCTGCTGCCCGACGCGCTGACGCTGCCGCTGCTCTGGGGCGGACTGCTGGTCAACCTCGACGGCGGGTTCACCTCGCTGCGCATGGCGGTGCTGGGCGCGGCCGCGGGCTATGGGTTCCTGTGGCTGGTGTTCCATGTCTTTCGCCTGTGCACGGGCCGCGAAGGCATGGGATTCGGCGATTTCAAGCTGCTGGCCGCGCTGGGCGCCTGGTTCGGCCTGGAGGCACTGCCGCTGCTGCTTCTGGCGGCGTCGCTGGCGGGGGTGCTGGGAGCGGAGCGCTGGCGCTGCACGGCCGCGCGGCGCGCGGGCAGGCCCTGCCGTTCGGGCCGTATCTGGCGCTGGCGGGGCTGGCGGTGCTGTTCCTGGGCGGCGAGCCCGGCCTGTGGCGCATTCTCTGACGTAGCGGGAGGACACATGTACAAGATCGGCCTGACGGGCGGCATCGGATCGGGCAAGACGCGCGTGGCGGACATGCTCGGCGAATGGGGCGCATCCATCGTGGATACCGACGAGATCGCGCGCGCGCTGTGCGGGCGGCGCGGCCATGCCCGCCCTGGCGCGCGAGTTCGGCCCCGGCGCGGTGGCTGCCGACGGCTCGCTCGACCGGGCCTGGATGCGCGCGCGCGTATTCGCCGATCCGCAGGCGCGGCAACGGCTCGAAGGCATTCTGCATCCGCTCATCGGCCGCGAAACCGAGCGCCAGGCGCAGGCCGCGCGCGGCGCGTACCTGGTGTTCGTCGTGCCGCTGCTGGTGGACCGCTGCCGCGCTGGAGGCCGCGGCTGGACCGCATCTGCGTGGTCGATTGCGACCCCGACACGCAGGTGGCGAGGGTGCGGGCCCGCAGCGGGCTGACGGAGGCTGCCATCCGGCGTATCATGGCGGCACAGGCTGCGCGGGCAAGCCGGCTGGAAGCCGCCGACGACATCATCGTCAACGATGGCGCCACCACGCCGGAGCAATTGCGCGCGCAGGCAAAAGACCTGCATGACCGCTGGTTGACACTGGCGAGCGCCACGGGCCGGTGAACCGCGGGTTCGGCCGGGCTCTCATCTCGACCTCCGGCTGCCGGCCGATTCACTACTGACGGGCCTGTATCAAGCGTGATTGTTTTCGAATACCCCTTCAATGAGCGCATCCGTGCGTATCTGCGGCTGGAATACCTGTTCGACAGGCTGTTCTTCTTTGCGCGCGAGGGAGATTCCAGACAGCACCAGGTCGCGGTCGCCTCGCTTTTCGATCTGCTCGACGCCTGCGAGCGCACCGACGTGAAAAGCGCGCTGCTGCAGGACCTGGAGCGCAGCGTCTGGCGCTGGTCGGGCTGCGCGAGCACCCCGGCGTGGCGCAGGACGCGCTCGAAAGCATGCTGCGCGAAATGGAAAAAGTCAGCGCCGCGCTGGCCGCGCCCGGCAAGACGGGCCAGTCGCTGCGTGAAAACGAATGGCTGACCAGCCTGCGGGGGCGGCTCACCGTGCCCGGCGCCGCCACCCAGGTCGACATGCCTTCTTACTATGCCTGGCAGCACAAATCCGAGGCCGCGCGCTGCGCCGACCTGCAGAACTGGATCGCTCCCTTCATTCCCCTGTACGACGGCCTGACGCTGGCCCTGCGGCTGCTGCGCGAATCCGGCCGCAAGACGGACGTGGTGGCCGAGGCGGGCGCATACCAGCAGATGCTGGGCGGCAAGCAGTACCAGCTCCTGCGCGTCTGGGTCGACCGCGCCACCGGCGCCTTTCCCGAGATCAGCGCCAACAAGTACATGGTCTGGATACGCTTTTCCACCCAGGACGGCGAGTTCAAGCCCCAGCAGGTTGCGCGCGACATTCCATTCCAGATGACGCTTTGCGCGGTGTGAATGGGGCCCGCCCCGTAGCGCCTTCGGTGCTTCCCCCCACCCCCCGAGGGCGGCGCCGGTTCTTGTGGACGGGATGCGCAATTGCGGGAAGACACTGGCGCTCTGCGGCGTTCCGGGTCGGTCATTCTTGAGGGAGCCGGTCGGCAGCGGGCATGCGCGGGTCGGCGGGTAGAGTGTCCCCAATTTTCTTGTGTTTTCAGCCGCTTGCGGGGGCGGATTCCTGTTGCGGGGTATTTCAGCGACGGAGCGCGGCGGGGCAATTCAGGATCGGGTAGTAGACAATACGGCTTTCTCCGACCGAGCCCATACGCAAGCGATGTCCGATAGCCGTTCTGTTGACACCCCTTCCCGCCGTTGGAGCCGAGGCCGCATCGTCGGCCTGCTCGTGGTCCTGCTCGTCGTGGCCGGCATTGCCTGGCTGGTGCTGCGGCCTTCGTCCCGCTCCGGGGGGCAGGGATTCGGGCCGCGGGGCGGCATGGCGGGCATGCCCAGCATGGCGGTGCCGGTGCGGGTGGCCAGCGCCGTCACCCAGGACATCGACATCTACCTGAAGTCGCTGGGCACGGTGACGGCCTACAACACCGTGACGGTGCGCAGCCGGGTGAGCGGCGAGCTGGTCGAGGTGGCTTTCCAGGAAGGCCAGAAGGTGAAGGCGGGCGACCTGCTGGCCCAGGTGGACCCGCGCGCGTTCCAGGTGGCGCTGGCGCAGGCGCAGGGGCAGCAGATGCAGAACCTGGCCCAGCTCGAGAACGCGCGCCGCGACCTGCAGCGCTACCAGACCCTCTACAAGCAGGACTCCATTGCGCGGCAGCAGGTCGATACCCAGGCCGCGCTGGTCCGCCAGTACGAAGGCTCGGTCAAGAGCGACCAGGCCAACGTGGACAATGCCAAGCTTCAGCTCGAGTACGCGCGCATTACCGCGCCCATCAGCGGGCGGCTGGGCCTGCGCCAGGTCGACAAGGGCAACCTGGTGTCGAGCGCCGACACCAACGGGCTGGTGGTCATTACCCAGACCCAGCCGATCTCGGTGGTGTTCACGCTGCCCGAGACGCAGCTGCCCGAAGTGCGCGAGCAGCTTGCGGCCGGCCGCAAGCTGGCGGTGGACGCCTACGACCGCGCCGACACGCACCGTATCGCCACCGGCACGCTGGAAACCCTGGACAACCAGATCGACGTCACCACCGGCACGCTCAAGCTCAAGGCGCGTTTCGACAACGAAGACGATGCGCTGTTTCCCAACCAGTTCGTCAACGCCCGCCTGCACGTGACCACGCGCAAGAACGCCACCGCCATCCCCGTGGCCGCCGTGCAGCAGGGCTCGGCCGGCTCGTATGTGTTCCTGGTCCAGGAAGACAACACCGTGCAGGTGCGCCAGGTGAAGCTGGGGCCGATCAACGGCGGCATGGTGGCCGTGAACGAGGGGCTGAAGCCGGGCGACCGCGTGGTGACCGAGGGCACCGACCGCCTGCGCGCGGGGGCCAAGGTCGAGGTGGTGACCAGTTCCGACGTGATCCCGTCGTCCTCCGACCAGAACCTGGGCGCCGGGGCGCCGGCGGGCACCACGCCGGCCACGCGGCCGCGCTCGCGCCATGGGGCGGGCGAACGGCCCCAGGGCGGCCAGGGAGGCGCCGGCCCGGGCGGCAACGCGCCGGCCAGCGGCAATGCGCCGGCCGCCGGCAACGCGCCGGCCAACACCAACGCGCCCGCTTCCAGGTAAGCCGCCGTGAGTCCGTCGCGCCTGTTCATCCTGCGGCCGGTGGCCACCACGCTTTCCATGGTGGCCATCCTGATCGCGGGGTTCATCGCCTACCGCCTGTTGCCCGTGTCGGCGCTGCCGGAGGTGGACTACCCCACCATCCAGGTCGTCACCTTGTACCCGGGCGCCAGCCCGGACGTGATGACCTCGCTGGTCACTTCGCCCCTGGAGCGGCAGTTCGGGCAGATGCCCGGCCTGAACCAGATGTCGTCGACCAGCTCGGGCGGCGCGTCGGTCATCACCCTGCAGTTCAACCTCTCGCTGTCGCTGGACGTGGCCGAACAGCAGGTGCAGGCGGCCATCAATGCGGCGTCCAACCTGCTGCCCGGCGATCTGCCGGTGCCGCCCACGTACAACAAGGTGAACCCGGCCGACGCGGCGGTGCTGACGCTGGCCGTGACCTCGCCCACCATGCCGCTGCCCCAGGTGCGCGACCTGGTGGATACGCGCGCGGCACAGAAGCTGTCGCAGATTCCCGGCGTGGGGCTGGTGAGCGTGGCGGGCGGCCAGCGTCCCGCCGTGCGCGTGCAGGTGAATCCGCAGGCGCTGGCCGCCAACGGGCTGTCGCTGTCCGACCTGCGCACCGCCGTGGTGGGCGCCAACGTCAATCAGCCCAAGGGCAATCTGGACGGGCCGCTGCGTTCCACCACCATCAACGCCAACGACCAGCTCAAGACGCCCACCGACTACAACGATCTCATCATCGCGTACAAGAACAATGCGCCGCTGCGCCTGTCGGACGTGGCGCGCGCCGTGGAAGGCGCGGAGGACGTGCGCCAGGCGGCATGGGTGGGCGACAAGCCGGCCATCCTGCTCAACATCCAGCGCCAGCCCGGCGCCAACGTGATCGAGGTGGTGGACCGCGTGCGGGCGCTGCTGCCACAGTTGCGGGCCGCGCTGCCGGCCACGCTCGACCTCACCGTGGTGTCCGACCGCACCCAGACCATCCGCGACTCGGTGGACGACGTGCAGTTCGAGATGCTGCTGGCCATCGCGCTGGTGGTGATGGTGACCTTCGTCTTCCTGCGCAGCCTGACGGCCACGCTGATTCCCAGCGTGGTGGTGCCGCTGTCGCTGGTGGGCACCTTCGGCATCATGTACCTGGCGGGGTTCTCCATCAACAACCTCACCCTCATGGCGCTCACCATCGCCACGGGCTTCGTGGTGGACGACGCCATCGTGATGATCGAGAACATCGCGCGCCACATCGAAGAGGGCGAGACGCCATTGCAGGCCGCGCTCAAGGGCGCTTCGCAGATCGGGTTCACGCTGATCTCGCTCACCTTCTCGCTGATCGCGGTGCTGATCCCGCTGCTCTTCATGCAGGAAGTGGTGGGCCGGCTGTTCCGCGAGTTCGCCGTCACCCTGGCCGTGGCCATCCTGATCTCGCTGGTGGTGTCGCTGTCGCTCACGCCGATGATGTGCGCGCGGCTGCTGCGCGCCGAGTCGGAGCAGAAGCACGGGCGCTTCCACCAGATGACGGGGGTCTTCATCGACCGCGTCATCGCGGGCTACGACCGCATGCTGCAGGTCGTGCTGCGCCACCAGCCGCTGACCCTGCTGGTGGCGCTGGCCACGTTCGCCCTGACCGTGCTGCTGTACATCCTCATTCCCAAGGGGTTCTTCCCGCAGCAGGACACCGGCCTCATCCAGGCCATTACCCAGGCGCCGCAGTCGATCTCGTTTACCGCGATGTCCGAGCGGCAGCGCGAGGCGGCGCGCCTGGTGCTGGAAGACCCGGACGTCGAGGCGGTGTCGTCGTTCATCGGCGTGGACGGCAGCAACCCCACGCTGAGCGCGGGCCGCATGCAGATCGCGCTCAAGCCACAGGCCGAGCGGCAGGGCAACCTTGCGGAAGTCATGGAGCGCCTGCGCCAGTCGCTCTCGCGCCAGAACGGCCTCACGGTGTACATGCAGCCGGTGCAGGATCTCACCATCGAAGACCGCGTCAGCCGCACGCAGTACCAGATGACGCTTTCCAACCCCGACCTGTCGGTGCTGAGCCTGTGGACGCCCAGGCTGGTGGAGCGCCTGAGCCAGATGCCCGGCCTGAAGGACGTGACCGACGACCTCCAGGACGAGGGCCTGCAGACCTGGGTGGAAATAGACCGGGACGCCGCCTCGCGCCTGGGCATCACCGCCTCCGTGATCGACGAGGCGCTGTACAACGCCTTCGGCCAGCGCCTCATCAGCACCATCTTCACCCAGTCCAACCAGTACCGCGTGGTGCTGGAAGTGCAGCCGCAGTTCCAGATGACGCCCTCCGCGCTGGGCCAGCTGCACGTGCCCACTTCCTCGGGCGGACAGGTGCCGCTGTCGTCGGTGGCGCGCATCACCGAGGGCAAGACCGTGCTGGCCGTGAACCGGCTGGACCAGTTCCCCATGGTGACGGTGTCGTTCAACCTGGCGCCCGGCGCCTCGCTGTCGGACGCGGTGGAGGCCATCAAGGCGGCCGAGACGGAAATCGGCCTGCCCGCCAGCGTGGAGACGCGCTTCCAGGGCGCGGCGCTGGCGTTCCAGAATTCGCTGTCCAGCACGCTGCTGCTGATCCTGGCCGCCGTCGTCACCATGTACATCGTGCTGGGCGTGCTGTACGAAAGCTACATCCATCCCATCACCATTCTCTCGACGCTGCCCTCGGCCGGCGTGGGCGCGCTCCTGGCGCTGCTCATCAGCGGCACCGAGCTCGACATGATCGGCATCATCGGCATCATCCTGCTGATCGGCATCGTGAAGAAGAACGCCATCATGATGATCGACTTCGCGCTGGACGCCGAGCGCAAGCGCGGCCTGCCGCCGCGCGAAGCCATCCACGAGGCTGCGCTGCTGCGCTTTCGCCCGATTCTCATGACCACGCTGGCCGCCCTGTTCGGCGCGCTGCCGCTGATGCTGTCCACCGGCACCGGCGCGGAGCTGCGCCAGCCCCTGGGCCTGGTGATGGTGGGCGGCCTGCTGGTGTCGCAGGTGCTCACGCTCTTCACCACGCCGGTCATCTACCTGATGTTCGACCGCTTCGCGCGGCGTAGCGGCGCGGCGCGGCCGGCCGGTCGCGCCGGAGAGGTTTCATGATCCTGTCGGCGCCGTTCATCGCCCGGCCGGTCGCGACCACGCTGCTGAGCCTGGCGGTCGTGCTGGCCGGCATGCTGGCGTTTTTCCTGCTGCCGGTCGCGCCCTTGCCGCAGGTGGACATCCCCACGATCTCGGTGTCGGCCAGCCTGCCGGGCGCCAGCCCGGAAACCATGGCGTCCAGCGTGGCCACGCCGCTGGAGCGCTCGCTGGGCAGCATCGCGGGCGTGACGGAAATGACGTCGAGCAGCTCGCAGGGGTCCACCCGCATCACCCTGCAGTTCGACCTGAGCCGCGACATCGACGGCGCGGCCCGCGACGTGCAGGCCGCCATCAACGCGGCTCGCTCGCTGCTGCCGACCAGCCTGCGCAGCAATCCGACCTACCACAAGGCCAATCCGTCGGATGCGCCCATCATGACGCTGGCCATGACCTCCGACACGCTGTCGCTGGGCCAGCTTTACGACGTGGCCTCGACCATCGTGGCGCAGAAGCTGTCGCAGGTGGACGGCGTAGGCGAGGTGACGGTGGGCGGCAGCTCGCTGCCCGCCGTGCGCGTCACCGTGCTGCCGGGGGCGCTGGCCAACCGCGGCGTCTCGCTCGACGAAGTGCGTACAGCGCTGTCCAACGCCAACGCCAACCGGCCCAAGGGCGTGCTGGAGAACGACCGCTACCACTGGCAGATCATGGCCAGCGACCAGCTCAGCCGCGCCGAGCAGTACCGGCCGCTCATCGTGGCCTGGCGCGACGGCGCGCCGGTGCGGCTGTCGGACGTGGCCAAGGTCGAGGACTCGGTCGAAGACCTGTATCAGACCGGCTTCTACAACGACCGCAAGGCCATTCTCATGATCGTGCGCCGGCAGGCCGACGCCAATATCATCGAAACCGTGGACGCGGTGCGCGCGCAGTTGCCCACGCTGCTGGCGCTGATGCCGGCCGACGTGACGCTCAGCGTGGCGCAGGACCGCACGCCCAGCATCCGCGCCTCGCTGCACGAGGCCGAACTGACGCTGGTGATCGCCGTGGGCCTGGTGGTGCTGGTGGTGCTGCTGTTCCTGCGGCGCTGGCGCGCCGCGCTGATTCCCAGCATCGCGGTGCCGGTGTCGCTGATCGGCACGTTCTGCATCATGTACCTGTGCGGCTTCACGCTGAACACCATTTCGCTGATGGCGCTCATCGTGGCCACGGGCTTCGTGGTGGACGACGCCATCGTGGTGCTCGAGAACATCATGCGCCACGTGGAGAACGGCATGTCGCCCATGCGGGCGGCGCTGCGGGGCTCGCGCGAAGTGGGCTTCACCGTGCTTTCCATGAGCCTGTCGCTGGTGGCGGTGTTCATCCCCATCCTGCTGATGGGCGGGGTGGTGGGGCGCCTGTTCCGGGAGTTCGCGGTCACGCTGTCGGCGGCCATCATGGTGTCGCTCGTGGTGTCGCTCACCCTCACGCCCATGATGTGCGCGCGCCTGCTGCGCCCCGCGCCGGAACAGCACCGGCCGCCGGCCCGCTGGCGCGCTGGGCCGAGCGCGGCTTCGCCGCCATGCAGGACGGCTACCGGCGCAGCCTGGCCTGGGCGCTGGCGCACGGCCGTCTGATGATGCTCTCGCTGGCCTGCGCCATCGGGCTCAATGTCTACCTGTACGCCGTGGTGCCCAAGGGGTTCTTTCCGCAGCAGGACACGGGCCAGATCCTGGGCTTCTTCCGGGTGGACCAGGGCACCTCGTTCCAGGCCACCGTGCCCAAGCTCGACGCGCTGCGCCAGGTTGTGCTGGCCGACCCCGCCGTGCAGAGCATGACCGGCTATGCCGGCGGGCGCGGCGGCAGCAACAGCAGCTTCATGCAGATTCAGCTCAAGCCGCTGGAGGAGCGCAAGGTGTCGGCCGACGTGGTCATCAACCGCCTGCGCGGCCGGCTGCAGAACATGCCGGGCGCGCGCATGTTCCTGGTGTCGCAGCAGGACATCCGCATCGGCGGGCGCCAGAGCCAGGGTTCGTACTCCTACACGCTCATGTCGGGCGACCTGCAGCTCCTGCGCGCCTGGATGCCCAAGGTGCAGCAGGCCATGGCGCGGCTGCCCGAGATCACGGACGTGGACACCGACGTGGAAGACAAGGGCCGCGAGATCAACCTCGTCATCGACCGCGAAGCGGCCACCCGACTGGGCGTGAGCATGGCCACCATCTCGGCCGTGCTGAACAACTCGTTCAGCCAGCGGCAGGTTTCGGTGATGTACGGGCCGCTCAACCAGTACCACGTGGTGATGGGCGTGGAGCCGCGCTTTGCGCAGGACATCGATTCGCTCAAGCAGGTCGAGGTGATCACCTCGGAGGGCGCGCGCGTGCCGCTGTCCGCCTTCACGCGCTTCGAGTACGCCAACGCGCCGCTGAGCGTGCAGCACCAGGGGCTGTTCGTGGCCGATACGGTGTCCTTCAGCCTGGCGCCCGGCGTGTCGCTGGGCCAGGCCACGGCCGCACATCGACGCCGCCGTGGCGCGCCTGGGCCTGCCATCCGACCAGATCCAGGCCGGCTTCCAGGGCACGGCCGCCGCCCTGCAGCAGACGCTGTCGCAGCAGCCCTGGCTGATCCTGGCCGCGCTGGTCACCATGTACATCGTGCTGGGCATTCTGTATGAGAGTTTCGTGCATCCGCTCACGATTCTCTCCACACTGCCTTCGGCGGGCCTGGGGGCGCTGCTGGCGCTGCAGGTGCTGCGCTACGATTTCACGCTGATCGCGCTGATCGGGGTGTTCCTGCTCATCGGCATCGTCAAGAAGAACGCCATCATGATGGTGGATTTTGCGCTGGAGGCCGAGCGCGGGCAGGGCATGGCGCCGCGCGAGGCCATCTTCCAGGCCTGCCTGACGCGCTTCCGTCCCATCATGATGACCACCATGGCCGCCATCTTCGGCGCGCTGCCCCTGGTGCTGGCCACCGGGGCGGGCGTGGAGATGCGCCAGCCGCTGGGCATTACCATTGTGGGCGGCCTGGTGCTCAGCCAGATCCTCACGCTTTACACCACGCCGGTGGTTTATCTCTACCTGGACCGTTTCCGCCTGTGGGCCGCGCGCGGGCGCGCCCGCCAGGACGGCGCGGCCGCAACACCAGAACAACCATGATCGACCACGCCAAGCCGCAACCTCGAACTCCTTCCGTCCGGGCCGCTTCGGCCGGCGCTGCCCGGACCGCGCTGACGCGGGCGTCCTGGCCGCGGTGGCTGTGCGCGGCGCTGGGCGCCTGCGCCGTGGGGCCGGACTACCAGCGGCCGTGCTGGACGTGGGGCGCCGCCTACAAGGAGGGTCAGGACGCGGTGCCGGGCTGGAAGCGCGCCGAGCCGCGCGACCAGGCCGAGCGCGGCCAGTGGTGGCGGGTGTACGACGACCCGGTGCTCGACAGCCTGGTGGACCGGCTCAACGCCTCGAACCAGACCATCGCGCAGGCCGAAGCCAACTACCGCGAGGCCATCGCCCTGGTGCGCAACGCGCGCGCCGGATTCTTCCCCACGGTGGGCGCGTCGGCGGGCGTGACCCGCTCCGGCAGCGGCGGAGGGCAGAGCGGCTCCTCGTCGGTGTCGGGCAGCCAGGTGTCCAACCAGTACACCCTGGCCGGCAGCGTGAGCTGGGAGCTGGATGTCTGGGGCAAGGTGCGGCGCTCGGTGGAGGCATCCCAGGCCAGCGCCTCGGCCAGCCTGGCGGACCTTGCCGCCACGCGCCTGAGCGCTCAGGCGGCGCTGGTGACGGCCTATCTGCAGTTGCGCGTGCTCGACGAGCAGAAGCGCCTGCTCGAAGACACGGTGGCCGCTTACGAGCGTTCGCTGCAGCTCACGCAGAACCGCTACGCGGCCGGGGTGGCCGGCCTGTCGGACGTGGCCGTGGCGCGCACCCAGCTCGAAAGCACCCGCGCGCAGTCGCTGGACCTGGACTGGCAGCGCGGCCAGTACGAGCACGCCATCGCGGTGCTGATGGGGCAGGCGCCTTCGCGTTTTTCGCTGGCGGCCAGGCCGTTTACGCTGCAATTGCCCGAGATTCCGCTCAGCCTGCCGTCGGAACTGCTGGAGCGGCGGCCCGACGTGGCGGCGGCCGAGCGGCGCGCCGCGGCGGCCAACGCGCAGATCGGCGTGGCGCAGTCGGCCTGGTTTCCCAGCCTGACGCTGTCGGCCGACGGCGGCTTTCGCAACGGGCAGTTCGCCGAGCTGCTGACCGCGCCGGCGAGCTTCTGGTCGCTCGGCCCGGCGCTGGCGATGACGATCTTCGACGGCGGCGCGCGCCAGTCGCAGATCGAGCAGGCGCGGGCGGCCTACGACGCGCAGGCCGCCGCCTACCGGCAGGCCGCGCTCACCGGCCTGCGCGAGGTGGAAGACTATCTCATCCTGCTGCGCGTGCTGGCCGATGAGCAGACGGTGCAGCGCCGCGCGCTGGAGGCGGCGCGCGAATCGCTGCGCCTGATCCAGAACCAGTATCAGGCCGGCATGGTGGACTACCTGAGCGTGGCCACCGTGGAGGCGGCCGCGCTGAGCAGCGAGCGCAACGCGCTCAGCCTGCTGAGCAACCGGCTGGTGGCCAGCGTGAATCTCATCGTGGCCCTGGGCGGCGGCTGGGAGGGGCTGGNCCCTGACCCGCCGCCGCCGGCCCCCCGCGCCCGGCGGTGGGATAATACGAAGCTTTCCCCCGCGCGCCGCCCCTGGTCCGGCGGCGTATCCGTCCTGCTCATTCATGAGACGAAGTCATGGCCGTTAACCTGCAGATCCCCTCCGAGTCCGAAATCTTTCCAGTCGCCGGCGTCGAAATCGGCGTAGCCGAGGCGGGCATCCGCAAGGCCAACCGGCGCGACCTGACCGTCTTCCGCCTGGCCGAAGGCGCCAGCGTGGCGGGCGTGTTCACGCGCAACCGCTTCTGCGCCGCGCCGGTGCAGGTCTGCCAGGCCCATCTGGCCAAGAACGGCCCGATCCGCGCGCTGGTCATCAACACCGGCAACGCCAACGCCGGCACCGGCGCCGAGGGCCTGAAAAAGGCGCAGGACACCTGCGCCGAGCTGGGCAGGCTGCTGGGCGTGCCGGCCGATCAGGTGCTGCCCTTCTCCACCGGCGTCATCCTCGAACCGCTGCCGCTGGACCGCCTGGTGGCCGGCCTGCCCGCCGCCATCGCCGACCTGGGCCCCGACCACTGGTTCGCCGCGGCCCACGGCATCATGACCACCGACACCCTGCCCAAGATCGCCTCGCGCAAGGCGGCCATCGGCGGCAAGACCGTCACCTTTACCGGCATCAGCAAGGGCGCGGGCATGATCCGCCCCAACATGGCCACCATGCTGAGCTTTCTGGCCACCGACGCCGGCATCGCCCAGCCGCTGCTGCGCAAGATGGCCGGCGAGATCGCCGACGCCTCGTTCAACCGCATCACGGTAGACGGCGACACCTCCACCAACGACTCCTTCATTCTCATCGCCACGGGCAAGTCGGGCCTGAACATCGACGCCGAAACCGACCCCGGCTATGCCGAGGTGCGCGAGGCGCTGGCCGCCGCCGCGCTGGAACTGGCTCAGAAGATCGTGCGCGACGCCGAAGGCGCCACCAAGTTCATGACCATCCGCGTCGAGGAGGCCGGCAACGTCGAGGAGGCCCTCAAGGTGGCCTACGCCGTGGCGCATTCGCCGCTCGTCAAGACCGCCTTCTACGCCTCCGACCCCAACCTGGGCCGCATCCTGGCCGCCATCGGCTACGCCGGCATCGACGACCTGGACGTCTCGCGCATCCGGCTGTGGCTGGACGACGTGCTGGTGGCCAAGGACGGCGGCCGCAACCCCGACTACCAGGAAGCCGACGGCCAGCGCGTCATGAAGCAGCCCGAGATCCGGGTGCGCATCGCGCTGGGCCGCGGCCAGGCCAGCGACACCGTCTACACCTGCGACTTCTCGCACGACTACGTGTCCATCAACGCCGACTACCGCTCCTGACCGCGCCGGCGGCGGCCCGCCGCCGCCGCTCCATTGGAAGACACCGTGACCGCAACCGACTATTCCTCGCTCCTGCAGCGCGCCGAACGCGTGCTGGCCCAACTGGAAGCCTGGCTGCCGCCGGCTCCCCCCGACATCGACTGGACCGCCCACGCCTTCCGCTGGCGCAAGCGCGGCTCGCGCGGCTGGCTGGACGCCGTGCGCCACGTCGCGCGCATCGAGCTCGACGACCTGCAGCACATCGAGCGGCAGAAATCCATCATCGACCGCAACACGCAGCAGTTCATCGAGAAGAAGCCCGCCAACAACGTGCTCATGACCGGAGCCCGCGGCACCGGCAAGAGCTCGCTGGTCAAGGCCATGCTGGCAGCCTACGCCGGGCGCGGGCTGCGCCTGATCGAAGTGGACAAATCCGACCTGGGCGACCTGGCCGACATCGTCGAGCTGGTCGCCTCCCGCCCCGAGCGCTTCATCGTGTTCTGCGACGACCTGTCCTTCGAGGAAGGCGAAGCCGGCTACAAGGCGCTGAAATCGGTGCTGGACGGCTCGGTGGCCGCCTCGGGCGACAACGTGCTCATCTACGCCACCTCCAATCGCCGCCACCTCATGCCCGAATACATGAGCGAGAACCTGCAGGCCAGGCACCAGGCCGACGGCGAGATCCACCCCGGCGAAACCGTCGAGGAAAAGATTTCCCTGTCCGAGCGCTTCGGGCTCTGGCTGTCGTTCTATCCCTTCAAGCAGGACGACTACCTGGACATCGTCTACCACTGGCTGCGCGAGCTGGGCTGCCCCGAGGAGCACGTGGAGGCCTCGCGCACCGAAGCCCTGCAATGGACGCTGGAGCGCGGCTCGCGCTCGGGCCGCGTGGCCTACCAATTCGCGCGCGACTGGGCGGCCCGCCATGTCTGAGAAGATCGTCGACGTAGCCGCCGGCCTGATCCTGCGCAGCGACGGCAAGCTGCTGCTGGGCCAGCGCCCCGAGGGCAAGCCCTGGGCCGGCTGGTGGGAGCTGCCGGGCGGCAAGCTCGAGCCCGGCGAAACGGTACTGGAGGCGCTGGCGCGCGAGCTGCAGGAAGAAATCGGCATCCGCGTGACGCAGTCGCGGCGCTGGGTCACCTACGTGCATGCCTACCCGCACACCACGGTGCGCCTGGCTTTCTGCCACGTCACGGGCTGGGAAGGCGAACCCAAGGGCCTGGAGAACCAGCGCCTCGAATGGGTGGACCCCGCGCGCGCGGCCGAGGTCGGCGACCTGCTGCCCGCCGCCCTGCCGCCGCTGCGCTGGCTGCAATTGCCCACCGCCTACAGCATCAGCTCGGCCGGCTCGCGCGCGGGGCGCGGCGGCCTACCTGGGCCGGCTGGACGCCGCCCTGGCGCGCGGCGTGAGGCTCTTCCAGTTCCGCGAGCCCGCATGGCCGGACGGCCCGGCCGCCACTTCGCTGCATGAATTGCTCCAGCAGGTGCTCAGGCGCTGCAAGGCGCAGGGCGCGCGGGTGCTGGTCAACAGCGCGCACCCCGCCGCCTGGTGGCGCGAAGCCGACGGCGTGCACCTGCGCGCGGCCGACGCGGCCGGGCTCTCCGCCCGTCCCGCCCTGCCCGATGGCGCGCTGGTGGGCGTGTCCGCACATGACAACGCCGAGGTCCTGCACGCCCGCGACCTGGACGCGGACTTCGCCGTGCTCGGCCCCGTGCTCGACACCGCCTCGCATCCCGGCGCTCCCACCTTGGGCTGGGAGGGGTTCGAGGCCGGCATCCGCGATGCGGGCCTTCCCGTTTTCGCGCTGGGCGGCCAGTCGGCCGCCACCCTGTCCCAGGCGCTACGCCATGGCGGGCATGGGATTGCGGGGATACGGGGGGTTTAGGGGAGCCCACCCCCGAAGCGCCTGCGGCGCTTCCCCCCTCAAAGGGGGCGCGCCGGCGGACCGGCAAAGCCGGATCCGCGCTGGTGGGAAAGGCGCCGTTGTTCGGCGACGGGGGATTTGCGGTGGGGCGCTGCATTCTCCCCGGTCGTTGGGACGGGGTTCTTCTGAAAAAGGGGCAAGGAGCCGGCCGCTGCTGAGGCGGCGTGGCGGTTACTCGGGCGCGCAGGCGCCGGCCATCAGTTCTTCCAG
Organism: Achromobacter sp. DMS1; assembly: GCF_001270295.1. Lineage (NCBI taxonomy): Bacteria > Pseudomonadati > Pseudomonadota > Betaproteobacteria > Burkholderiales > Alcaligenaceae > Achromobacter > Achromobacter sp. DMS1. The sequence goes on from NZ_LHSJ01000086.1 coordinate 24,176, forward strand.
CCAGCCGGCGAATACCTGCACGCGGCGCGAGGGCGGGTGGCGGTGGGTGTAGAGCAGGGTCATGGGCATGGGCGCGGCGCGGTGGGCGGGCATGACTTCCACCAGGTCGCCGGCGCGCAGCGCGTCGCGCACGTCGTAGGCCGGGATCTGGATCAGGCCCAGGCCCGCCAGACAGCAGGCGATGTAGGCTTCGGCGTTGTCCACGATGACGCGGCCGGGCAGCGGCCGGGTGCGCAACGCGCCGTCTTCCATCCATTCCCAGGGCGCGGGCCGCCCGCTTGCCGGCGGCGCATAGTGCACCGCCCAGTGCGCGTCCAGCTCGGCCGGGTGCGCCGGCACGCCGTGCCGCGCCAGATAGGCGGGGCTGGCCACGTTGATGAGCGCGAGTTCGCCCAGCGGCCGCGCATACAGGCCGGAGTCGCCCAGCCGGCCCACGCGCAGCGCGCAGTCCACGCCCTCGCCCACCAGGTCCACGGGGCGGTCGCTCATGCCCAGGGCCAGTTGCAGCCTGGGATGGCGTTCGAGAAAGTCCGGCAGGGCCGGCGCCACGATGAGCCTGCCGATGCGGCCGGGCACGTCCACCCTGAGCAGGCCCGCCGGGCCCGCGTCGCGGCGGAACAGGCTTTCGGTTTCTTCCATGTCGGCCACCAGCCGCAGGCAGCGTTCGTAGAACAGCTCTCCTTCGCGCGTGGGCGCGACCTGGCGCGTCGTGCGGTTGAGCAGGCGCGCGCCCACCCGGCCTTCCAGCTCCTGCACGGCGGCGGAAACCGTCGAACGCGGCAGGCCGAGCGTGTCGGCGGCGCGCGTGAAATTGGCGCACTCCACCACGCGGGCGAAGACGCGAAAAAGATCGATGCGGTCCACAGCGGGCTGGTTTGTTCGTAATTTCTGTATAGAGCAACCAGAAATACATGATTTATGCCATTTTTCTGGAATATATCATCGAAGCCATGCGGGCACCGCGCAAGGCGGCCCGCCTCTCTCCTGAACCGAAGCGGAGCCCGACATGGCAGACCACAGCATTCAAGGCAAGACCGTCCTCATTGCGGGCGGCGCGAAAAACCTGGGCGGCCTCATCGCCCGCGACCTGGCCGCGCACGGCGCGCGCGCCATCGCCATCCACTACAACAGCGATGCCGCCCGCGCGGACGCCGAGGCCACGGTGGCCGCAGTGCAAAAGGCCGGCGCGCAGGCGGCCGCCTTCCAGGGCGACCTGCGTTCGGCCGCCGCGATGACGCGGCTGTACGACGAGGCGCAGGCCGCGCTGGGCCAGTTCGACATCGCCATCAATACGGTGGGCAAGGTGCTGAAGAAGCCCATTGCCGAAGTCACCGAGGCCGAGTACGACGAGATGTCCGACGTGAACGCCAAGACGGCGTTCTTTTTCCTGCAGGAAGCCGGGCGCCGGCTGCGCGACAACGGCAAGATCTGCACCCTGGTGACTTCGCTGCTGGGCGCGTTCACGCCCTGCTATGCCGCCTACGCCGGCACCAAGGCGCCGGTGGAGCACTACACCCGCGCGGCCGCCAAGGAATTCGGCGCGCGCGGCATTTCGGTCACGGCGGTCGGGCCGGGCCCGATGGACACGCCCTTCTTCTATCCGGCCGAAGGCGCGGACGCCGTGGCGTATCACAAGACCGCGGCGGCGCTGTCGGCCTTTTCTCGCACCGGCCTCACGGACATCGAGGACGTGGCGCCCTTCATCCGTTTCCTGGTGTCCGAAGGCTGGTGGATCACCGGGCAGACCCTGCTCATCAACGGCGGCTACACCACCAGGTAGGCCGCCGCGGCGCGTCCGCCCTCAACCGGCGGGCGAAGCGGGCGGCGGGGNCGGGTGGCCTGCGCGAGCTGGGCGCTGCGCCCGGCGTCGGCTTCGGCGTCGCGTTGCGCCGCGAGCCACAGGCTGAATTGCTGATAGGGAAAGACCAGGCCCACCAGGGCCAGCAGCGCCATGAGCAGCCCGCCGGCGCGGCGGTGCCCGCCCAGCCAGAGCCGGGCGCTGCGGCTGGTGGCCAGCACGGCCAGCCAGGTCAGCAGCGTGCTGAGGCAGGCCAGGGAGGCCGCCATCAGTACGTAGAAATTGCCGCCAGGAAGTGAAACCGGGATCATGGCGGCAATTATGCGCCAAACCCCGGGAGGCGCGGCGCTCAGGAGCGTGACGATTCGGAGCGCGTGGCCACCACCTGCAGCTTCAGCTCGCCCAGCGCCTGGTAGAGCGCGTTGCGGCTGGCCTCGGGCATGTCGCCCAGCATGCCTTTCACCCAGGACTCGTGGGCGCGCGCCATGCGGGCGAAGATCTTCTTGCCCTGCGGCGTGAGCTTGATGAGCGAGCTGCGGCGGTCGGACTCGACCTTGGTGCGCACCACCAGCCCTTCTTTCTCGAGCTGGTCGGTGATGCCCGTGATGTTGCCGTTGGTGACCATCATGTGGCGCGACAGCTCGCCCATCTTCATGCCCTTGGGCGCGCGCTGCAGTTGCGCCATGAGGTCGAAGCGCGGCAGCGTGGTGTCGAACTCGTTGCGCAGCCGGCTGCGGATCTCGCTTTCGATGAGATTGCAGCAGGTGAGCATGCGCAGCCACAGCCGCAGCGCATGATGATCGTCGGGCGCTGCGCGGGATTCGAGATCGGGAGCGTCAATCATGGCGTGGGTCCGTACCGTGGGAGCGGAAGGGCGCGCGCGGATCGCGAAGCTTGAGCGCGGGCGGGATGTCGGGTACTGTCCGACCAGCGCCATGGCGCAAGGCGGAGACAGCGAAGGCGAAAAGGGTAACCATGACGGTAGTTTATTGGTAAAAACCCTAGACTTGTTTTGCCTGATACTTTAAACCTAAACTATGCTGCGCGCCACTTTTCCCCATGCCGCAATGCGGGAGCGGTGTTGCAGGCGCCGGTCTTGCCAGGGTCTTGCAGGCCCCGCCGGGCCGGCAGAAGTCTTTCGAACCGCAATTTACAAGAACACCCCTCTGCGCGGCTCGCGCACGGAGAAAACCACCATGCGTTTCATCACTTCCTTCCTCGCCGCCGCCGCGCTGGTTCCGGCCCTCGCGCAGGCGGACGCCATCAAGGTCGGCATCGCCAACGACATTTCCGGCCCCTTCTCGGCGCTGGGCGCCGAGGCCCGCGACGGCTTCAACCTCGCCATCAAGCAGCTGGGCGGCAAGCTGGGCGGCCAGCCCGCCGAATTCCTGCAGACCGACATGGGCGGCAACCCCGACCAGGCCCGCCAGCTCGTCACCCGCTACATCCAGCGCGAGAAGATCGATTTCTTCACTGGCCCCATCGGCTCCAACGTGGCGCTGGCCGTGGGCCCGGCGCTGTTCGCGGCCAAGGTGCCGTACCTGTCCAACAATCCCGGCCCCAGCCAGCTCGCCGGCGCGCAGTGCAACCCCTACTGGTTCGGCACGTCGTACCAGAACGACGCCTTTCACGAGGCGGCGGGCAAGGTGGCGGCCGACCGCGGCTACAAGAAGATGTTCATCATGGCGCCGGACTACCCGGCGGGCAAGGATGCCCTCACGGGCTTCAAGCGCGGCTACAAGACGCCGCCGGCCGACGAGGTGTACACCAAGCTCGGGCAGATCGACTACGCGGCCGAGCTGGCGCAGATCCGCGCCGCCAAGCCCGATGCGGTCTACATCTTCCTGCCCGGCGGCATGGGCATCAATTTCGTCAAGCAGTTCGTGTCGGCCGGCCTGTCGCAGAGCATCAAGCTCATCGGCCCGGGCTTCTCGGCCGACGAGGACGTCATCCAGGCGGTGGGCGAGCCCATGCTGGGCATGTACAACACGGCGCAGTGGGCGCACGACCTGGACGTGCCGCAGAACAAGGCTTTCGTCGCGGCCTTCCGCAAGGAATACAACGGCCGCTATCCGTCGGTGTACGCCGCCCAGGCTTATGACGTCATCATGGCCATGGATGCGGCCGTCAAGCAGGCCGGCGGCAAGGCCGCCGACCGCCAGGCCATCGTGAAGGCGCTCGAAAAGGCCGACTACCCCTCGGTGCGCGGCAGCTTCACCTACGGCAAGAACCACTATCCCATCCAGGCCTACTACCTGCGCGTGGTCGACAAGGACGCCGACGGCCGCATCACCAACAAGCTGGTGGGCAAGGTGTTCGACCAGTACCAGGACGTCTACGTGGGCGACTGCAAGCTCTGACCGGGCGGCGCCGGCGGGCTCGCGCCCGCCTGCTTCCGCGCGGACCAGGCATCGAAGGCACGCGGGCCGCAAACAGGCCCGCGGCAAGGGGAAGCTTCATGACGTTCACGCTCATCCTCGAGCAACTGCTGAACGGTCTGCAATTCGGATTGATGCTGTTTTTGATCGCGGCCGGCCTCACCCTGGTGTTCGGCATCATGGACATCATGAATCTGGCGCACGGCTCGCTCTACATGGCGGGTGCCTACGTCGCGGCCGAAACCATGCAGCGCACGGGTTCTTTCACCGCCGCGGTGCTGGTGGCCGCGCTGGCCACCGGCGCGGTGGGCCTGGCGCTGGAGCTGGCGCTCGTGCGGCGGCTGGCGCTGCGCGACCACCTGGCGCAGGTGCTGGGAACGTACGCCGTCATTCTCATCGCCAACGACCTGGTCAAGATGATCTGGGGCCGGCCCCCGTCATGCTCAACATGCCAGCCGCCCTGTCGGGGCCGGTGCGGCTGTTGCCCGACCTGTTGTACCCGGCCTATCGCCTGATGATCATCGTGTTCGGGGTGCTCGCGGCGGCGGGATTGTACTGGTTCGTGACGCGCACCCGGGCCGGCGTGCTGGTGCGGGCGGGCGCCTCCAACCGGCAGATGGCTACGCTCATGGGCGTGCGCGTGCCCCTGCTGTTCCTGGGCGTGTTCGTGCTGGGCGCCATGCTGGCCGCCGTGGCGGGCGCGCTGCTGGGGCCGCTGACCTCGGTGCAGATCGGCATGGGCGAGGAAATCCTCATCCTCGTGCTGGTATGCATCGTGATCGGCGGCATCGGGTCGATCCGCGGTGCGTTCGTGGGGGCGTTGCTGGTGGGCATGGTGGACACGGCGGGCCGGGCCTTCCTGCCCATGCTGCTGCGCCAGGTGTTTTCTCCCGCGGTGGCCTCCAGCGTCGGCCCGACGCTGGCCGCCATCGCGATCTACGTATTGATGGCGGTCGTGCTGGTGTTCCGGCCTTCCGGCCTGTTTCCGGCGCGCGGCTGACCATGAGCAGAACCACAGTCTGGTCCCTGGCCCTGCTGGCGCTGCTGGCGGCGTTTCCGTTGGTCGCGCCCATGCTCGGTCTGGATTTCTACGTTTCCTTCGTGCGGCGCGTGCTGATCTACGCGCTGGCCGCCACCAGCCTGAACCTCATCCTGGGCTATGGCGGCATGGTGGCGCTGGGCCACGCTGCCTTCCTGGGCGCCGGCGCCTACGCGGTGGGCATCCTGGGCACCCTGGGGGTGGATTCGGCGCTGGTGAGCTGGCCGGCGGCGGTGGCGCTGGCCGCGCTGCTGGCCTTCGTCACCGGGGCCGTCTCGCTGCGCACGCGGGGCGTGTACTTCATCATGATTACGCTGGCGTTCGCGCAGATGCTGTTCTACATATTCATTTCGCTGCGCCAGTACGGCGGCGAAGACGGCCTGAACCTGCCCGGCTATTCCACGCTGCCGGGGCTGGACCTGGCCAATGACGTGTCCTTCTACTATCTCGTGCTGGCGATTTTCGCGCTGGCCATGTGGGCCTTCGGCCACGTGACGGCCTCGCGCTTCGGCATGGCGCTGCAGGGCGTGCGCGAAAACGAGTCGCGCATGGAGTCCATGGGCTATCCCGTTTACCGCATCAAGCTCACCGCCTTCACGATCAGCGGCGCGGCGGCCGGCCTGGCGGGCGCGCTGCTGGCCAACCATAACCTTTTCATCTCGCCCAGCATCATGCACTGGACGCAGTCGGCCAACCTGCTGATCATGGTGCTGGTGGGCGGCATCGGCCTGCGCTACGGCGGCGTGGCGGGGGCGGTGGTCATGCTCGTGCTGGAGGAAGCCCTGAGGCTCTGGACCGAATACTGGCATCTGCCGCTGGGCATTCTGCTGCTGTGCGTGCTGTTCGGCGCGCCGCGCGGGCTGGCCGGGCTGTTCGGCCCGCTGTTCGCCGGGCGCGCGGCGCCGCGATCCGGAAAGGCGGGCCCATGAACGCCGCCGTTTCCTCCGCGCCCGCCCTGCAGGCCAGCGGCCTGGTGCGCCGCTTCGGCGCGCTGGTGGCCACCGACCATGTCTCGCTCACGCTGAACCCGGGCGAGATCCATGCGCTCATCGGCCCCAACGGCGCGGGCAAGTCCACGCTCATCCACCTGCTGTCGGGCACCCTGGCGGCCGACGAGGGCCGGCTGATGCTGGGCGGGCGGGACATCACCGCTCTGAACGCCCACCAGCGGGTGGCGGCGGGCCTGTCGCGTTCGTTCCAGATCACCCATATCTTCAAGCAGTCCAGCGTGCTGGACAACCTGGCGCTGGCGGTGCAGGCGCATTCGGGCAGCAGCTTCCGCTTCTGGAGGCCGCGCGCGGCCGACACCGCGCTGTACGACCAGGCGCGCGAGCTGGCGCGCGAATGCGCCATCGACCCGGCCCTGCTGGGCAGGCCGGCGGGCACCCTGCCGCACGGCGAGCAGCGCAAGGTGGAGTTCGCGCTGGCGCAGGCGGCCCGGCCCAGCGTGCTGCTGCTGGACGAGCCCATGGCGGGCATGGGGCCGGACGAAACCCTGCGCCTGACCGAACTCATCGAAACCCAGCGCGGCCAGGCCGCCATGCTGCTGGTGGAACACGATATGCAGGCCGTGTTCCGGCTCGCCGACCGGATCTCGGTGCTGGTGTACGGGCGCGTCATCGCGACCGGCACGCCGGACGAGATCCGCGCCAATCCCGAAGTGCGGCAGGCCTACCTGGGCGATGACGAAACCGACGCCAAGGAGACCGCCTGATGCTGGCCATTGAATCGGTGCAAAGCGGCTACGGCGCCAGCCAGGTGCTGTTCGGCGTGAGCCTGGAGATCGGCGCCGGGCAGGTGGTGACGCTGCTGGGGCGCAACGGCATGGGCAAGACCACGCTGCTGCGCACGCTGTTCGGCCAGTTGCCGCTGCGCGGCGGCAGGATGCGCTTTGCCGGCCAGGACATCGGCGGCTGGAGCCCGGACCGCATCGCGCGCCTGGGCATGGCCATCGTGCCCGAGGGGCGGCAGTGCTTTCCCAACCTCACGGTGCGCGAACACCTGACGGCGTTCGCCGACCGCCGCAACCCCGACATCGGGCGGCCCTGGACGCCCGAACGCGTATTCGAGCTTTTTCCCCGCCTGGCCGAGCGCGCCCGCAACATGGGCAACCAGTTGTCGGGCGGAGAACAGCAGATGCTCGCCATCGGCCGGGCGCTGGTCACCAACCCGAGATTGCTGATCCTGGACGAGGCCACCGAGGGCCTGGCGCCGCGCATCCGGGAAGAAATATGGAACTGCCTGGCGCGCCTGCGCGAGGCGGGACAAACCATTCTTGTCATCGACAAATATGTGGAAAGATTGCTCCGGCTGGCCGACCGGCACGTCATCCTGGAGCGCGGCAAGGTGGTGTGGGCGGGCGATTCGGCCGCCCTGGACGCCGACCGGGGCTTGTGGGAACGGTATCTGGGGGTGTAGCGGGAAAGCCGCAGAATGCGCGCCCGTCCGGACCGCACGGAGAAACAAAGAGAAATAAATTGAAATATATGTTGCGTCTTCGCAATGAAAGCGGGCCGTCCGCGGGGCGCTCGTATACACCTGTTTCAATTCCCTTGACTGTTCTCTACACTTAGCGCGCCGGACGTGCCGCGCGGGCGCGCCGGCACTCCGTGCCTTGCCTGGCACGCGGCGGGCGGTGCGCGTGGGCGCACGGCAGGCGGCCGGTCCAGACCGGCCCCCGCGCCCGGCCGGTCCAGCGTGCCTGTGCAAGGCTGCGCGCGCGCCCTGATTTGATTTATGCAGCCGGTCCGTACCCGGTTTTCGGGACGGGCCGATGTCTTGATTGGCGGTTGGGAAGACTTCGCATGGCGAAATGGGGTTTGCGCAGGAAATCGTTGCTGGCGTTATTGCTGGCGTGCCTGGTCGCGCTGGCGCCGGCCGTGATCATCGGCTGGCAAGTGCTCGACGGCGTGCGCGAGCACTTCGGGCGCGCATTTGCCGACAACTTCACTCAACTCAACCGGCAGCGCATCCTGGCGCCGATTTCGCGCGAGCTGGCGCTGTCGCAGCGCCTGGCCGACAGCGAAGTCACGCGGCGCTGGCTGCGCAACGAGAGCGACCCGGCCGCCCGCGAGCTCTTTTTCGTCGAAGCCGACGGCTACCGGCGCGATCTGCTGAGCCACGCCTATTTCATCGCCAGCGCCGCCACCGGCAACTATTACTTCAACGACGACCAGCCCCTGTCCGAGGCGCCGCGCTATACGCTCAGCCCCACGGCGCCGGACGATGGCTGGTTCTACAACACCATCAAGTCGTCCGCGCCGTACAACATCAACGTCAATCCCGATCTCAAGCTCAAGACCACGCGGGTCTGGATCAACGTGCAGGTCCGCGACCGCGGCAAGGTGCTGGGGCTGACGGGCGGCGGCCTGGACGTGGGCGGGTTCCTGCGCGAGTTCGTCAATAGCGGCCAGCCGGGAGTAACGCCCGTCATCGTCGACGAAAACGGCGCGATCCAGGCGTATTCCGACGCGTCCCTCATTGCCTACAATTCGGGCGCGGGCGGCGCGAGCGACGCCAACACCGTGTTCCGGCTGGTGGACGACGGGCCGGGGCGCGACGCGCTGCGCTCGGCCATGCGGGCGGCGAAGGCCGATCCGCAGTCGGTGCAGAGCGGCTGGGCGGACGTCAAGGGCGTGAAACAGCTCGTTTCCGTGGCCTATATGCCGGAATTGCACTGGCACGTGCTGACGCTGGTGGACCTGGGGGCGGCGCGCGTGCTGGACACGCGCTGGCTGTGGCCCGCCGCCGCCGGGCTGGTGCTGCTGTTCGCGGCGCTGCTGCTGTGTTTCGGCTATGCGGTCGAACGCCTCATGCTGCGGCCGCTGCGCCGCCTGCAGCAATCGGCCCGGGCCATCGCCAACGGCAGCTACGACGTGCGCCTGCCGCCGGGCGGGCAGGACGAGATCGGCGATCTGAGCCGCGCCTTCGGCATCATGGCCGACAAGGTGCGCCAGCACACGGCCGAGCTCGAAACCAAGGTGCGCGAACGCACCTCCGAGCTCGAGAGCGCCAACCGCGCCATGGCGGCCGCGCACAAGAAGATCGGCGATTCCATTGACTATGCCAGCCTGATCCAGCGCGCCATCCTGCCCGACCGCCAGTTGACGCAGTCGCTGGGCGCGCACCATTTCGTGCTGTGGAAGCCGCGCGACGTGGTGGGCGGCGATTTCTACGTGTTCCATTCCGACGGCGCCAATTGCCTGCTGGGCATCATGGACTGCGCCGGCCACGGCGTGCCGGGCGCGCTCATGACCATGCTGGCGCGCGCGGCCATCGACCTGGCGGTTTCCGAGGCCGGGCCGCGCGATCCGGCCGGCGTGCTGGCCCGCACCGACAACGCCATCCGCGCCATGCTCGCCGACGCGCAGCTGCCGCGCGCGCTGGCGACGAATACCGATGCGGGGCTGGTATATATTGACCGCCAGGCCGGCAGGCTGCTGTACGCAGGGGCGAAGATCAGCCTGTACGCAAGCAATGGCCACGACCTGCGCGAAATCCCCGGCGGCAGGCGCGCGTTGGGCGACAAGCGGGCCGGCGAGTACCGGAATATCGAACTGCCCATGGAGCCGGGCTGGACCTATTACCTGGCGACCGACGGCTTCCTGGACCAGGCGGGCGGCGAGCATGGCTTCGGCTTCGGCAACACGCGGTTCGCCGAAATGCTCAAACGGCATGCCGGGCGACCGTTAACCGAGCAGGCGGCCGCGTTCACGCAGGCGCTGGCCGAGTACCAGGGCGGCCAGCCCCAGCGCGACGACATTACCCTGCTGTCTTTCCGATTCGAATAAACGTTATCAAGGCGGTAACCCCCCATGAATGCCTCCGATCTCTACGCATTGGGCGAACGGTTCACCCAGAGCCGCACCCTGCTGTGCTTCAACGGGCCGATTTCCCGCAGCCTGATCGAGGAGATCGGCAACGCGCTGAAGAACTACCTGACCGCCGAGCACGTGCGCCCGGCCGAGGCCATGGACGTGTTCTCGGTCTACATCGAGATGATCCAGAACATCCGCCAGTACGCGGCCCTGCGCGGCCAGGTCGACGCCGCCGCCACGGTGGTGATCGGCCGCAATGAGGACAGCCGCTACGTGGTGTCGGCCGGCAACCTGGTGCGCCTCGAGGACGGGCACCAGCTCGTGGCGCGCATCCGCGAGCTGGCCGCGCTCGACAAGCCCGCCCTGAAGGCGGAATACAAGGCCCAGTTGCACAAGCCCCGGGCGCAGGGCGTGGCCTCGGGCGCGGGCCTGGGCCTGATCGACATCCAGCGGCGCGCCGGCGCGCGCTGGAGGCCAGCCTGAAGCCGGTCGAGGCGCAGGGCCTGGCCTTCTTCAGCCTGAGCGCGGTCATCTGAATGGCGATGGCGCGCATGTCACCGTTTCCTGAATCAGCAAACCCGCAACGGCCCCTGGCGGCCGCGGGCGGCGGCGCGCGCGCCGTGCCGCCCGCGCGGGCGTTATCGGAGTCATTGATGAACGACCTGAACATACCGGGCACCCAGTCCACGCCCGCCATTTCGACCGACGCCGCGACCGGCGTGCTGGCGATGCGCGGCGATTCCTATCCCGAAAATTCCTTCGAGCTGTTCGGCCCCGTGATCGAGTGGGTGGAATCGTACCTGGCGACGTCCGCGGCGCCGCTGCGCCTGGAGCTGGAACTGCTCTACCTGAACACCAGCAGCATCAAGTCCATGATGGATATCTTCGACCTGCTGGAAGCCGCCCACGGCAAGGGCCGCGAGGTGGGCGTGATCTGGTACTACGACATGCGCAACGAACGCGTGGGCGAGCTGGCCGAGGAGTTCAAGGAAGACTGCACCTTCCCCTTCTCGGTCGTCGGGCGGCAATGAAAACCGGCTCCTCCGAACTGGACCAGCGCATCGCGGCGCTGCTCGCCGATCCGGCGCATTTCGGCCATCCGCTGCGCGATGCGCTGGAATCGCTGTGGCGGCACAACGCCGAGCAGATGACGCGCATCGAGCGCGTGACCCAGCTTTCGGACGCCTTCCAGAGCATGGCCCACGAGCGCGAGCTGGGCCTGTGCGAACGCTTCGACCGGCAGCTGCGCCGGCTCGCGCGCATTGCGCGCATCTCCGATCACTACCAGAGCATGATGCGCGACCTCAACGCCGCGCTGCAGGAAACATCCAGCCGTGATCCGCTGACCGGCCTGTATAACCGCCGTGCGCTCATGGATATGATCAAGCAGGAAGTCACGCGGGCGGGCCGCAGCGGCCAGTCTTTCGTGGTCGCCATGCTGGACGTGGACCATTTCAAGTCCGTGAACGATCGCTACGGCCACGAGTCGGGCGACCGCGTCCTGGTGGAGCTGGCCGGCGTGCTGGGCGCCAGCCTGCGCGAGTACGACCTGTGCGGGCGATGGGGCGGCGAAGAGTTCCTGGTGCTGCTGCCCAACACTCCGCCCGAGGCCGCGCAGGGCGTCATGGACCGCCTGGTGGCGGCCGTGCGCGGCCTGGCGGTCGAGGTGAACGGCGACGTGCTGCGGCTGACCGTCAGCATCGGCATGGCGTCGCACCAGCTCGGGGAAACCTTTTCGGAAACGCTCAGCCGGGCGGATCAGGCGCTCTACCTGGCCAAGCAGGACGGGCGCGACCGCGTCGCGCTCGGGTTTCCCCGGCCCTGAATGAAACCGGAACCGCAGTCTTCCGGCATGGAGCCCTGTATGCTTGATTCTCATCTCGGCGTTTCGAGCGCGTCCCCGCCAGGGGATATGTGGCATGTGGGCAATTATCTGGCGTCGATGGACCGGGCACTGCTGCTGTTCGACTTCGACCCCGCCGGTCACGTGTTGCACGCGAACGCCAATTTCCTCGCCGCGGTGGGCTATTCCCGCGACGAAATCACCGCCATGCGCCACGACATGCTGTGCGACAGCATGGACGAGGGGCAGGGCTGCGCCAGCAGCGAGCAGGTCTGGGCGCGGCTGCGCCGCGGCGGCCATTTTTCGGGCACCTGCCGCTATCGCCGCGCCGACGGCGAATTCCTCTGGATCGAGGCCACCTATCTGCCCATCGCCGATGCCGCCGGCGAAGTGCGGCGCATCACCGTCATCTCGCGCAAGTCCATCGCCGATGCCGAGCGCCTGGAAGAAATCCGCCTGCTGATGCTGGGCATCAACGAAACCGGCAACGCGGTGGCCGTGTCCGGCGCCGACGGCCGCATCGTGTACGTGAATGACGGCTTCCAGCGCATGCTGGGGTTTTCGCGCGCGGATGCGCTGGACCAGGAACTGGGCGAGCTGCTGGCCGGCGGCCGGCCGGACGGCGGCACCCGCGAAGAGCTGGACCGCCGCATCGCCTGCCGCGACGGTTTCCACAAGGACGTGCTGGTCTACGACCGCGGGGGCAAGCCCCTGTGGGTCTCGGTCATGGCCAACTCCGTGTTCGACGAGCGCGGCACGCTGGTCAACATCGTGGACGTGCTCACCGACATCACGCCCACCAAGGTGCACGAAGTGCTGCAGCGCCGCGTGCTGCAGGCCATGGTGAACGAAGCCTCCGTGACCGAGGTGATGAACATGGTCTGCCGCGAGGTGGAGCGGCTGGCGCCCGAAGTGCTGGCCACCGTGCTGCGCGTGGACGAAAGCGGGCGGCTGCGGACGCTGGCCTCGCCCTCCATGCCCGCGGCCTACGCCGAGGCGCTGGACGGCCTGCCCATCGGCCCGCAGGCCGGCTCCTGCGGCACGGCGGCCTTCCTGGGCCGGCCCGTCATCGTGCCCGACATCGCCACCGACCCGCTGTGGCGCGACTACCGGCACCTGCCGCTGCCCGCGGACATCAAGGCCTGCTGGTCCTCGCCCATCAAGTCCAGCGACGGGCGCGTTATCGGCACCTTCGGCTTCTATTTCCGCGAACGCCGCCTGCCCGACGACTTCCATCATCGCCTGGTGGATGTCTGCGTCTATCTATGCGCGCTGGCGCTGGAGCGCGAAGAGGCCCGCGCCCGCATCCGGCAGCTCGCCTTCTACGACGAGCTCACCGGCCTGCCCAACCGCAACCTGCTGCTGGCCCAGGCCGAGCAGGCCATCGCGCGGGCCGAGCCCGACCGCAAGCGCGTGGCCGTGCTGTTCCTGGACCTGGACCGCTTCAAGCAGGTCAACGACACGCTGGGCCACCCCATCGGCGACGCCCTGCTGCGCGAAGTGGCCCTGCGCCTGCGCAAACTGGCGCGCGCCACCGACATCGTGGGCCGCCTCTCGGGCGACGAATTCGTCATGCTCATGCCGGATTTCGAGCACGGCCGGCTGACCGCCGCCGCCGAGCACATCCTCGTGGCGCTGGCCCAGCCGCTGGGCGTCGGCGGCATCACGCTCAACCCCTCGGTGAGCATCGGCATCAGCGTCTTTCCGGAAAACGGGCGCGACATGGACACGCTGCTGCGCCACGCCGACATGGCCATGTACCAGGCCAAGACGGCGGGCCGCAACCGCATTTCCTTTTTCAGCGCCGAGATGAACCGCCAGGCGCAGGAACGGCTGGCGCTGGAGGCCGCCCTGCGCGACGCGCTGGAAGCCAAGGCGCTGCGCCTGCACTACCAGCCGCAGGTGGGCCTGAAGAACGGCAGCCTGTACGGCGTGGAGGCGCTGGCCCGCTGGCGCCACCCCACGCTGGGCGACATCTCCCCGGCGCGCTTCGTGCCGCTGGCGGAGGAGTGCGGCCTGATCGGCGACCTGGCCCACTGGGCGCTGCGGGAAGCCTGCTCCCAGCTCGCGGCGTGGCGCGGCCGGGGTCTGCGCGTGCCGTCGGTGTCGGTCAACCTGTCGGCCACCAACTTCCACAACCTCAACCTGCCCCGCCTGATCGCGGACAATCTCGCCGAATTCGGCCTGGCCCCGGGCGATCTCATGCTCGAGATCACCGAAGGCGTGGTGCTGGACGCCACCGCCGGCACGCTGCGCACCATCGCGGAGCTGCACCGGCTGGGAGTGCGCCTGTCCATGGACGATTTCGGCACCGGCTATTCCAGCCTGGGCCACCTGCGCCGGCTCATCGTGGACGAGCTCAAACTCGACCGCAGCTTCGTGCAGGGGCTGGAGAGCGACGACGCGGCGCGCGCGCTCACCAGCGCCGTCATCCGCATCGGCGAAAGCCTCAGCCTGCCGGTGGTGGCCGAGGGGGTGGAAAACGAGGAGCAGCGCCGTTTTCTCATCGAGCAGGGCTGCGCCGCGGGACAGGGCTTCCTGTTTTCGCCGCCGCTGCCGGCCGAAGAGCTGGAAGCCTGGCTGCGCGAGCGGGGGTAGGCATCCGCCTTCCGGGCGCGCGNNNNGCGGCCGGCAGACTGCGTGGCCTGCCACACCGCGCCGGGCGGCGCGGCCAACGCCGGCGGCCTCGCGCTGGAAACGCCATTCGGCACGATCTACTCCACCAACATCACCCCCGACAACGAAACCGGTATCGGCCGCTGGTCCTATGGCGCCTTCGAGCGCGCCATGCGCCAGGGCATCCACCGCGACGGACGCCGGCTCTATCCCGCGTTTCCGTATACGGCCTTCGCCAAGCTCAGCGACGCGGACCTGCAGGCCCTGTACGGCTACCTGATGTCGCAGCCGGCCGTGACGTCCAGTCCACCCGAAACGCGGCTGGCTTTTCCATTCGGCCTGCGCCCCCTCCTGGCCGGCTGGAACCTGTTGTTCCACAGCGCCGGACCGTTCTCGCCCGACCCCGCGCGCAGCGCCGAATGAACCGCGGCGCCTATCTGGTGGAAGGCGCCGGCCACTGCGCGGCCTGCCATTCGCCGCGCAATGCCCTGGGCGCGGAAAAACGCGGCCCGCACTATCTCGCCGGTGGCCTGGCCGAGGGCTGGACCGCGCCCGCGCTGGACCGGCTCGCCTCGGGCAAGCTGCCCTGGAGCCGGGACGAGCTCTACCAGTACCTGCGCACCGGCTACTCGCCCCGCCACGGCGTGGCGGCCGGCCCCATGGCTCCGGTGATCCACGGCCTGGCCGAGCTGCCCCGAGAGCGACGTGCGCGCCATCGTCGCCTATCTGATGGACCTGCCGAAACCGGCGGCGGCCGTGGCGCCCTCCGCCGCGCCGCCCGCCTCGGCGCCGGACGCGGGCCTGTCCATCGCGGGCAGGCGCGCGAACGGCGAACGCATCTACCGGAACGCCTGCGCTGCCTGTCACGAGGCCGGCAGCGGGCCGACGCTGTTTGGCGTGAAGCCCCCGCTCGGGCTCAATACCAACCTGCACGCCGCAACGCCCGACAACCTGGTCCACGTGATCCTGAACGGCATCCAGGCTCCCGCGAACGACGAGCTGGGATACATGCCTGGGTTCGGGCACAGCCTGGACGACAGGCAGATTGCGGATTTGATCGACTATTTGCGCGGACGGTTTGCGCCGGAGGAAGAAGCCTGGACAGTTGACACGACGACGATCAGCAGGCTGCGCGCGCATGCGCAGCAAGAGTAGCAAGGGGAAAACAGGGGCAACGGCCCCTGTGAGCCACCCATGAGCCGTTCCCCCCGGCCCGGCGCGCGGCTTGCATGCCCAGAAACGCGCGGAATCGGCAATTGCGGTGATGACAAAAAGGAAATCTACACATGTCAGCTTCATTCATTTCAGTGGAACAGGGCATCCAGGCGGCGGGCGTCGGCAAATTCCAGTACCGGCTCTTCGTGATTTTCGGCCTGGTGTGGCTGGCCGACGCGATGCAGGTGCTGTCCATCGGCTTCAGCGCACCGACGATCGCCAAGACCTTCGGCATCACGGTGCCCCAGGCGCTGCAGACGGGCACGTCCTTCTTCGTGGGCATGCTGATCGGCGCCTTCGTATTCGGCCGCCTGGCCGACCGCATCGGCCGCCGTCCGGTGCTCATGATGGCCGTCATCGTCGACGCCTGCGCCGGGGTGGCCTCGGCTTTCGCGCCCGAATTCGGCTGGCTCCTGCTGCTGCGCTTCCTGACGGGGATCGGCGTGGGCGGCACGCTGCCGGTGGACTACACGATGATGGCCGAGTTCCTGCCCAGCGACCGCCGCGGCCGCTGGCTGGTGCTGCTGGAATCGTTCTGGGCGGTGGGCACCATCTGCCTGGCCGTGCTGGCGCTGGCTGCCGCGTCGCGGGGAGACGATGCCTGGCGCATGATTTTCTTCGTGACCGGGCTGCCTGCCCTCATCGGCGTGGCGCTGCGCTTCTACATTCCCGAATCGCCCATGTACCTGAACCGCAGCGGCCGGCCGGGCCAGGCGCGCAAGGTGCTGGAACGGGTGGCCCGCGTCAACGGCCGTTCTCCCGAGATCCCTGAAATCAAGCCCGAACTGCTGGAGCGCAAGCCCCTGTCGGCGCTGTTCTCCTCCGGCTACCGGCGCCGCAGCGTTTCGCTCTTCCTGGCCTGGGCGCTGATCTCCATCGCCTACTACGGGGTCTTCGTCTACCTGCCCATCAAGCTCAGCAGCGCGGGCTTCGCGTTCATGCGCGGGCAGGAATTCCTGGTCGTGCTCGCTCTCGTGCAGCTGCCCGGCTTCGCCCTGTCGGCCTACGGTGTCGAGCGCTGGGGCCGCAAGCCCACGCTCATCGGCTTTCTGCTGCTGAGCGCCGCAGGCTGCATGCTCTACAGCCTGGGCACTTCGCCCGTGGTGGTGGTCGGCTCCACCCTGCTGATGAGCTTTTCGCTGCTGGGCACCTGGGGAGCCCTGTATGCCTTCACGCCCGAGGTCTACCCGACCGACCTGCGCGCCAGCGGCATGGGCATGGCCGGCGCGGTCGCCCGTTTCGGCGGGCTCTTCGCGCCGGCGATCATCGCGCCCATCATGAGCAGCCACTTCACGCTGGCGCTGGTCGTGCTGTCGAGCATGCTGGCGGCGGGCGCGCTTTCGATCTGGGCCGTGGACGTGGAATCGCGCAACCGCGCGCTGGACTGAACGGCGCCGGCAACCGGGAGCCGCGCCCCCGGGCGCGGCTCCCGGCCCACCGGCCGCTCATTCCGTCTCGTCGCTCTCCAGCATCTTCTTCAAGAGGAAATCGAGCGCCACGCGCTCGGCCGGATTGAGCTTGCCATAAGTGCTTTCCGTGATCTGCTTGGCGAACGGCTCCATCTGCTCCACCAGCCCGCGCCCGACGGGCGTGAGGTTGACGACCAGCTTGCGGCGGTCGAACGGATCGTGATCGACCTGGACCAGCTTGCGCTGCTTGAGCCGGTCCACTACGCCGCGTATGGTGGCCTGGTCTATCACCGTGACCTTGACGATGTCGGCCAGGGAACTTCCCTCGTTGTCGCGCACGGAGCAGAGCACCACGAACTGCGCCGCGGTGAGCTGGGAGTCGGGAATGTACTGCTGGAAAAGCGCGGTATGCCGCTGGTAGGCGCGCCGGAGCAGGTGGCCGATCTGGTCGGAGAACAAATAGTCGTCTTCGTTGGAGGCGGACTTGCCTTTCGTATTTCGCATGAGCCTATCCGAGCGATGCAATGGACACTGTGATTTTTCTCAATGGATGTTTGCGCAGTGTACGAGGCCCGGCGGCGCCGTAGGGAACAGGCCGCCGCCCGAGCGCCGGCCGCTAGTCAACTCGGCCGGTTTCAGCCGATCACCTTGCGCACATCCAGCATGCTGGTCTGCCCTTCCAGGCCCAGGTCCAGCCGCAGCCCTTCGGTCGAATAGGAAACGCTCATGACCAGGCCGTAGCTCAGCACTTCCGAAGAAACCTTGGCGCCGTCCGCGTCGGTGGCGAGCGCGGAAACCGTATAGGCGCCCGGCTCCAGCGCCACGCCGGCGTCGTTCTTGCCATCCCATTCGAAGCTGTACACCCCGGTCTTCTGGTCGGTCAGCTCGATGGTGCGCACCACGGCGCCGGTGGAATCGGAGATGCGGATCTGCACCTTGGCGGCGTCTTTCTGCAAGTCCAGGCCATAGGGGGTGGCCACGCGCTCGGCCTGGTTCTCGGCATCCACGCCCAGCTTCACGGTGGAGCCCGGAATCAGCACGCCCTTGCCGATCATGGCCACGGCGTTCATGGACTGCGACACGTCGATCTGGCCGCTGATGGCCAGCATGGTGTTCTTGAGATTGGTGATCCCTTCCACCGTGGAAATCTGCGCGAGCTGCGAAGTCAGCTCCGCGTTCTGCATGGGATTGAGGGGATCCTGGTTCTGCATCTGCGTGACCAGCAGCGTCAGGAACTGGTCCTGCAGGCTCTGGGCGGAGCTCGCCGAGTTCGCTCCCGTTTGGGCCAGGCCCATGGCCGTGGAGCTGGTGGTTTGGTCGATAGTCGTCATGGAATCGCCTTGTCGTCTGGGGCGTGCCGGGGTGATCAGGACTGGCCGATGGTCAGCGTCTTCTGCATCAGGCTCTTGGCGGTGTTGAGCACCTCCACGTTGGCCTGGTAGGAACGGGAAGCCGCGATCATGTTGACGGTTTCGGCCACCGGGTCGACATTGGGCATGTTCACGTAGCCCTCGGCGTCGGCCATCGGGTGCTTGGGGTCATAGACGCGCTTGAGCGGCGAGGAATCCTGGATCACGCCGGCCACCCGCACGCCGCCGATCTCCTGCCCAGCCGCCTGCCCGCCCGCGGGGTCGACCTGGAACACGACCTGCCGCGCCCGGTAGGGCTGGCCGTCGGGGCCCACCACGCTGTCGGCGTTGGCCATGTTGCTGGCCGCCACGTTCATGCGCTGCGACTGCGCACTCAGGGCCGAGCCCGCGATACTGAAAATGCTCAACAAGGACATTGCCTGACGCTCCCTTTGAATGTCATTCCTGGATGGCCGCCATCATGGTGCGGATGCGGCCCGACAGGACTTGCATGGTGCTCTGGTAGTGCAGCGTGTTGTCCGCGAACTGCACCCGCTCCACGTCCATGTCCACCGTGTTGCCGTCCAGGCTGGGCTGGTAGGGCAGCCGGTAGAGCAGCTCGGGTGGGCCCGGCGAGGCCGCCTTGGCCGGGATGTGCCGGGCCGAGGTCAGCGTGAGCTGGGTGTCGGGCAGCCGCATGCCTGCGTCCATGGCGTTCTGCATGGCCGTGCGGAAATCGAAGTCGCGGGCCTTGTAGTTGGGCGTGTCGGCGTTGGCGATATTGGAAGACAGCACTTCCTGGCGCTGCGCGCGCAGCGCCAGCGACTGCTGGAAGAAGCGGAAATCCTCGTTGAGCCTGTCTAGCATCGGATAGCCCTGTGCGTTGCAATACGGATGTCTCGGCGCGGACGCGCCATGGACTTGTTCGGATGACGGCATCATAGGGGCCGGCCGCGCCGCACAATCAGCCAAATAACCCGTTATTTCGCATCCAATTCCCGTATTGCCGGAGCCGGCGGGCTTCTACAATTCATTCACCATGAAGATTCCCGCACCGTGCCGCTTCCGCCCGCTGGCGGCCTGCGCCCTGCTGGTTGCCGCGCTGCCGCTTCCCCGGGCCGCGCACGCCCAGGATGCCGCCGTCCAGGCGCCCGAAGCCGTCGCCGCCGCCGCCCGGTCGTACCTGATCGAGCAGCTGTCCGCGCTGCGCGGCCAGCCCACGGTGGCCATCGACCCGCCCCGCACCGACCATCTGTCGGCCTGCACCGATCTGTCCCCCTTCCTGCCTTCCGGCATGCGCCCGCGCGCCCGCATGACGGTCGGCGTGCGCTGCATCGCCCCCAGGCCCTGGACCACCTATGTGCAGGCCACGGTCAGCGTTCCCGGACAGTACTACGTGGCCTCGCGACGCCCTGCCCGGCCTGCGCATCGCGGGCGTGGACTGCCACATCGGCTCGCAGCT